>JBQELM010000305.1:0-3254 GCA_052103915.1 Mycetocola sp.
CCGACTCAAGCAGCTGAGCAATCACGCGGTCGTAGATGTCCGCGCGCTGCGACTGCCGGTACGGCTCGTGCGGCCCCCCAACGTTGACGCCCTCGTCCCAGTTCAGGCCAAGCCAGCCGAGCCCGTCGATGATCTGCTCAAAGCTCTCTTCACTGTCGCGCGCGGCGTCGGTGTCCTCAATGCGGAACACCAGCTTGCCGCCGGTGTGCCTGGCGTACGCCCAGTTGAACAGGGCGGTGCGAATCAGGCCGACGTGCGGGGTGCCGGTCGGTGACGGGCAGAAGCGAACACGGACGTCGGAGCCGGTTGCAGCGGAAAAGGGGAAGGCGCGTGAGTCAGACATACTGAGGCAAGTCTAGCGCGAGCCCATGCGTGGATGAGGCGGAAATCCGGGCGAAATTCTCTGCTGGAGCGCACGCAGAAACGCACCATCCCACAGGAATGGTGCGTTTCTGACGGAACGGCTGAACGTTTATCTGACGGGGTTACCGAGCGTTCCGATACCGGACACGGTGACCTCAACCCGGTCGCCGGACACCACGCGTCCCACCCCGGCTGGTGTGCCGGTCAGGATGATGTCGCCGGGCAGCAGGGTGAACACAGACGAGGCGTGCGCCACAATCGCGCTGATGTTGTGGACCATGTCCGTCAGCGGTGCCTGCTGGACAACTTTTCCGTTGAGCTTGGTCTGCAGAATAGCGTCAGCGTCAAGCTCGGTCTCGATGACCGGGCCGATCGGGCAGAACGTGTCAAAGCCCTTTGCCCGTGTCCACTGACCGTCAGCCTTCTGCAGGTCACGGGCGGTGACGTCGTTGGCGACGGTGTAGCCGTAGATGGCCTCGGTCGCGCGCTCCGGCGGAACATTCTTCGCAACGCGACCAATCACGATCGCCAGCTCGCCCTCGTATTCCACCTGACCGGACTGCCACGGCAGAACGATCTGGTCCTCCGGACCGATGATGGAGGTGTTCGGCTTGAGGAACAGCAGCGGCTCCGTTGGAGCCTCGCCGCCCATCTCTGCCGCGTGATCGTGGTAGTTCTTGCCGACCGCCACAACCTTCGACCGCGGAATGACGGGCGCGAGCAGACGTGCGGCGCTCAGTGGCACCCGCTCCCCCGTTGTCTCGTAGCCGCCGACCATCGGGTCGCCGTCAAGGACAACAAGCTCCTCGCCGTCAAGGATGCCAAAGTGGATGGCGTTGTCGTGGCTGAACCGGGCTACCTTCATCGTGCGTCCTCCGCGTCAAGTCGGTGCAGCCAGCCGTGACGGTCAGCGACCCGACCGTACTGAATACCGGTCAGCTCCTCACGGATGGCCATGGTGATCTCTCCCGGCTCCCCGCCAGAAGCCCCGATGGTGAAGTCGGGAGCCTTGAGCTGGCCGATCGGGGTGATCACGGCGGCGGTTCCGCAGGCAAACACCTCGGTGATGGAGCCGTCGGCCACGCCGTCGCGCCACTCGTTGATGGTGACCTCGCGCTCCTCCACCGTCATTCCACGATCCTTGGCCAGCTGGATCACGCTGTCGCGCGTGACACCCTCAAGGATCGATCCGGTCAGTTCTGGTGTGACCAGGGTGTTGTCCGAGCGGACAAAGAAGATGTTCATTCCGCCGAGCTCGTCGATGCGGGAGTGCGTCTCACCGTCAAGGAACAGCACCTGCTGGCACCCGTTGGCGTACGCCTCCTGCTGCGGAAGCAGGGAGGCGGCGTAGTTTCCGCCGCACTTGGCCGCACCGGTTCCGCCACGACCGGCACGGGAGTACTCCGTTGCCAGCCAGATGTCGACAGGAGCGATACCACCGGAGAAGTAGGCCCCAGCAGGCGAAGCAATCACGTAGAAGCCGGCCTTCTGTGCCGCGCGGACACCGAGGAAGCTCTCCGTTGCGATCTCAAACGGGCGAATGTAGAGGCTCGTCTCCGGGGCTCCAGGAACCCAGGCACCGTCTACGGCGATCAGCTCGTGCAGTGCGTCAATGAAGACGTCCTCAGGAACCTCAGGGAGCGCCAGACGGCGGGCGGAGCGCTGCAGGCGCTCGGCGTTTTTGCCCGGGCGGAAGGTCCAGACCGAACCATCGGCGTGACGGTAGGCCTTCAGGCCCTCAAAAATCTCCTGGCCGTAGTGCAGAACGCTTGAGGCCGGGTCGAGCGTCAGCGGACCGTACGGGGTAACGCGGGCGTCACGCCAGCCGTCCTCCAGTGTCCAGTCAACGACGATCATGTGGTCGGTGAAGCGCTCACCAAATCCGGGGTTTGCCAGTACCCGCTCACGCTCTGCAGCGTCTGCGGGGGTGGGGTGGAGTTCGCGGGTGAACTCGAGTGCGCGTTCGGTTGTGCTCATATCTGTTGTCCTAGCTGAGGGTGGTCGCCTGATCGGTCACGAGCGCTGCAATGGCGTCGCCGATCTGGCTGGTCGAGCGAGGTGCGCCCTGTCGTCGGGCGATGTCCGTGGTGACCGCGTTGGTCACCCGCTGGGCCTCGTCCGCAAGCCCGAGGTGGTCAAGCATCAACGCGAGCGACAAAATCGACGCGGTGGGGTCCGCCTTCTGCTGCCCCGCAATGTCGGGTGCAGAACCGTGGACCGGCTCTAACTTGCTCGGGAACGCGCCGTCGGGGTTGTTGTTCCCCGAGGCTGCGAGGCCGATGCCGCCGCTGATTGCGCCGGCCAAATCTGTGAGGATGTCGCCGAACAGGTTGTCGGTGACGATAACGTCAAAGCGTGCGGGGTCGGTGACAAGGAAGATCGTCGCCGCATCCACGTGCAGGTAGTCAACGCTGATGTTCGGGTACTCGGCCGCGACGGTGTCAACCACTCGACGCCAGAGCGCTCCCGCGTTCGTCAGGACGTTGGTCTTGTGCACCCAGGTCAGCTTCTTGCGACGCGCCGCTGCGGTCTCAAAGGCGTACCGGACCACGCGCTCCACGCCGTAGGCCGTGTTCACGCTGGTCTCGTTGGCGACCTCGTGCGGGGTGCCCTGGCGGATGGATCCACCGTTGCCAACGTAGGGCCCCTCCGTGCCCTCACGAACAACAACAAAGTCAACGTTTCCCGGCTCCGCGAGTGGGGAGGGAATGCCGGGGTACACAACCGTTGGCCGCACATTGGCGTAGTGGTCAAGACTGAACCGAAGCTTCAGCAGCAGACCACGCTCAATGTTTGCCGACGCCAGGCGAGGGTCGCCCGGTACTCCCCCGACCGCTCCAAGCAGGATGGCATCGTGTGTGCTCAGCGCGGCCAGGTCCTCGTCGGTCAGC
>JBQELM010000306.1:0-2898 GCA_052103915.1 Mycetocola sp.
CTACCGGGTGGTCATGATTGTGCTGTGTCTGGCATTGCAGTGGTGGTGGATTGACGCGTGCTGGCGTGTGGACGGTGCCGACTGGACTCCGCCGTGATCGGCAGATTCGGAGTGCCTTTCCGCGTCATTGTGGTTGATGTCGCGCGGTTTTGAGCCTCAGACCCGATAAGATGGGGGTACAGCCAGAAAGGGGAGCCGCATGGCAGCGATGAAGCCAAGGACCGTCGACGGACCGATGGAAGCCGTGAAGGAGGGCCGGCTCATTATCGTTCGGGTCCCACTCGAGGGTGGTGGCCGCCTGGTCGTCTCCGTGAGTGACGATGAGGCCAAGGAATTGCACCAGGTGCTTGGTGCGGTTGTTGCAGCTCTGTAGCCCGCAACACGATTGAGTTCAGGGTAGGGACGGGAGTTATCTCCCGTCCCTACCCTCTTTTTGTGGCGGTGGCGGTGGCGGTGTGGGGCGCGCGGCGCCGGAGCGCCGTTCGTCGTCACAGCGGTTACGTGCCGAGCGGTCGTGAGACGGTGGGTGTGAGGTAAAACACCCGGTCACGCCACGCCTAGAAACAGCGAATGCTTGTGTGCCCCCCACTCGGGAGGATAATGGGGAATCCAGGTGGGGACGGCACGTGGAATGCTCCACGTTGTTTCCTCGCCACTGTGTCCTGAGTTGGGGACCTTGTTAGAGGAGGAACACACATGGGATTTATTGCATTTCTTGTTCTCGGGCTGATTGCTGGAGCAATCGCAAAGGCAATTCTGCCCGGCAAACAGGGCGGGGGAATCTTCGTCACCCTGCTGCTTGGTGTTGTTGGTGCCATGCTTGGCGGTTGGCTGGGTGGCCTGCTGTTCAACGCTGACGTCGACAAGTTTTTCTCGCTGAGCAGTTGGGCGCTGGCCATTGGCGGGTCGCTCATTGTTCTGCTGATCTACGGCGCCATTACCGGTCGCCGCTCCAAGTAGCGACAGCACACAGCAGATGGGCCCACAACTCCGGTTGTGGGCCCATTCGTGTCTGAAGGGAGCCGACTAGGCGGGGGTACCGATCTGGAGGAGCCCGTCACCGGCGGGCGACAGCGCACTGATCACGGCATCTGAGGCCGCAATCTCCTGGATCAGGATTCGGTACTGACGAGTGACGGCGTCGCGCTGGGCCGGATCAGCCACACGGCCGTGTCGAAGCACGTGCGGGACAAGCACCACACCACCGGGGCGGATGAGTCGGAGGCCATGCTCCACGTACTCGATCACGTTCTCCGGGTCGGCATCCACCAGCACCAGGTCGTAGGAGTTGTCGTTCATCCGGGGAAGGACATCGAGCGCGCGCCCGTTGATGAGCCTGGTCCGGCTCGCTGCGATTCCGGAGGCAATAAAAGCCTGGCGGGCGAGGGCAAGGTGCTCGGCCTCAATGTCAATGCTGGTGAGGACCGACCGGTCAGACACCGCTGTTGCGTACAGTCCGGAGATTCCCGTGCCCGTCCCGATCTCAACGATACTCTGCGCCCCGCTCGCTGCGGCGATCACGGAGATCTGTGACCCGAGGGCGGGGGAGAGGGCATCAACGCCAAGCTCCGCTGCGTGTTGGCGTGCGCGACGGTGCGTCTCTGACTCCTCGACGATGTCGTTGATGTACCGCCAATTGGCGTCGTGTTCGCTCACCCAAGCTCCTCCTGTGTCATCTCAGAGTACTGGGGGTGGAGAGGTGTCAGCGTGCGGCGCACGGGCTGTATCCTTGGACGGTGGGCGGACTCTCCTTTGACAAGATACTGATCATCGGGATTATTGCCGCCTTTTTGCTTGGACCAGACAAGCTTCCGGAGTATGCCTCAAAGCTGGCCAATCTGGTGAAGTCGCTCCGGCGGATGGCGCAGGGCGCTCAGACTCGGATGAAAGACGAGATGGGCCCGGAGTTTAACGACATCAACTGGAAGCAGATGGACCCGCGCCAGTACGACCCGCGGCGTATCATCCGCGACGCGCTTCTTGAGGAAGATCAGCCCGTCGCCTCTGCGGGGACGGCGTCCGCCGGCGCGTCGGCATCGGCGATGGGGATCGCCGGCGTAATGGCCGGTGCTGATGTTGGTGCTGTTGACGAGGCGTACCGCGATCGTGTTCGCGAGCGCAGGGCTGGGACAGCAACGACCCCTGTTCCCTTTGACGATGAGGCCAGCTAGGCCACATCGCCTCCACTCGCCGATGCGGTGAGCACGGTTGCCTCGTTAGCGCGGGGCAAGGCCAAGCGAACGTCCCGCCAGTCCGCGTCCGCGCCCGGCGAGTCGGTCGGCCGCCGCGGTGATCGCCACAGCGGCCTCGTCTCGCGGCGCCGAACGCACCACGGGTGTCCCCTCATCCCCGCCACGGCGAAGAGCGGCACTGAGCGGAATTGTCGCCAAAAGGGTCACCTCGTCGGCGCCCTCCACCGCGCTGAGCCGCGAGGCGACGCGCTCACCCCCTCCGGACCCGAACAGATCAAGCATTGTGCCGTCCGGCTGACGGGCAGGGGACATGTTCTCGATGACCCCCACCACGCGTTGACCACTCTGCCTGGCCAGCGTTCCACTGCGGATGGCGACCTCTGCCGCTGCCTCCTGCGGGGTGGTCACAACCACCACCTCAGCGTTGGGAACCAGCTGGCCAAGCGAGATGGCAATGTCCCCGGTCCCCGGGGGGAGGTCAATCAGGAGCACGTCAAGGTCGCCAAAGTGCACGTCAGTGAGGAACTGCTCCATCGTGCGGTGCAACATGGGGCCACGCCAGGCGACGGCCGCGTTCGGGTCATCAAGGAACATCCCGATCGAGATGACGGCGACGCCGTAACCGCGGGGAGGGATGATCATGTCGCCCACCCTGGTTGGTGGGGTTGCCCTGCCCGACTCGTCAACCAGTCCTAGCAGCGCCGGA
>JBQELM010000306.1:2908-3248 GCA_052103915.1 Mycetocola sp.
AATGGAGAAACCGTGGACGTCCGCATCAACAAGCCCAACGTTGAGCCCGCGGTCGGCCAGAGCCACGGCCAGGTTGGCGGTCACGGTTGATTTACCGACCCCGCCCTTTCCACTACTGACGGCGATGACACGCGTGAGGGTTCCCGGACCAAACGGCATTGCCCGTTTGCCGCCACGCAGCTTCTCTGTCAGTGCTGTGCGCTGTTCGGTTGTCATCACGCCCACCCGAATCGTGGCCGCGCTCACACCCGGAACACGCTCAACCGCCTCGGTGACGTTGCGCTCAATAGTGGTTGCGGCCGGGCACCCAACAATGGTGAGCCGGATATCGACCGTGACC
>JBQELM010000307.1:0-3229 GCA_052103915.1 Mycetocola sp.
CGGTGAGCCGCGCGCCAAGCGTGACGCCGCGGACTTTGCCCTCTGGAAGGGACGCAAGGAGGGTGAGCCGGACTCGGCGAGCTGGGACTCACCGTGGGGCCTTGGCCGTCCCGGCTGGCACATCGAGTGCTCGGCGATGTCGCTGCGATACCTGGGCGAGAGCTTTGACATTCACGGTGGTGGCCTTGATCTGCGCTTCCCCCACCACGAGAACGAGCTGGCCCAGTCAACGGCCGCGGGACTGGACTTTGCCCGGCTCTGGATGCACAACGGTCTGGTCACCATCGACGGGCAGAAGATGTCCAAGTCGCTGGGCAACTCGATTTTTGCGGCCGACATGCTGCGTGATGCACGACCAATCGTGGTTCGTTATGTTCTCGGCCAGGCGCACTATCGCTCGACCATTGACGTGCACGAGGGGTCGCTGACCGAGGCCGCTGCCGCCGTTGAGCGCATCGAGAGCTTCTTTGACCGCGCCGCTCGTCGTATCAGCGGGACCCGATTTGCCGCCGAGGCGGAGAACGCGCCCCTTCCCGAGGCGTTCATTGCAGCCATGGATGACGACCTGGCCGTCCCGCAGGCGCTGGCGGTCCTGCACGACACGATCCGAGTGGGCAACGCGGCCGTTGACGCCGACGATCCCTCCGCCGCTGCTGAGGCGTTTGGTGCCGCTCGCAGTATGACCACTGTTCTGGGAATCAACCCGCTTGATTCCCGCTGGAACGACGGTGCGGCCGACCCGGCGCAGAACGCTCTGAGCGTTCTGGTTGAGTCGATGCTCGCCGCCAGGGTGAGCGCACGCGCTGACCGCGATTTCAGCACCGCAGACCAAATCCGTAACGATCTCGCCGCGGCGGGCATCCGAATTGAAGACACCCCCACCGGGGCACATTGGAGTATTGATGGGTAACAAGAAGGGCCGCCCCGGCGCGGTCAGAAAAACCAAAAAAACCCCCACAAAGGGCACAGGCGGTAACGGCCGTCAGGCGCTTGAGGGCAAGGGGCCAACGCCGAAGGCGGAGGACCGCACCTATCACGTTGCCGGTAAGCGCAAGCTTGCCCAGGAGCGGCTCGCTGCCTCCCGTGGTCGCCGTCCCGATGGCGCCAGAGGGCAGGGCGTCGCCCAGGGCCAGGGGGCCGGCCAGCGGCCCGCGCCCGCTCGTCGCATCAAGCAGGCGGATGACAGTGAGATCGTGACCGGTCGTAACTCGGTGCTTGAGGCGCTGCGGTCACGCATCCCCGCGACCACGCTGTACATTGCCACGCGCATCGAGATGGATGACCGTGTCAAAGAGATCATGACGTTTGCCACCCGCCGTGGCCTCCCCATCCTCGAGGTGACCCGTCCGGAGCTTGACCGCCTGGCCGGCATCGACTCGGTCCACCAGGGTGTTGCCATCAAGGTTCCGCCGTACGAGTACGCGCACCCCGAGGACCTGATCGCTCGCGCAGCCAAGGCCAAGGGCACCCCGCTGATTGTTGCTCTCGACGGCATCACTGACCCGCGCAACCTTGGCGCCATCATCCGGTCGTCCGCCGCGTTTGGTGCGAACGGTGTTCTGCTCCCGCAGCGTCGTTCCGTCGGTCTGACCGCATCCGCGTGGAAGACCTCCGCCGGTGCGGCAGCGCGAGTTCCCGTGGCGATGGCGTCCAACCTCACGCGCGCCCTGCAGTCGTTTAAGGAGCAGGGCTACTTTGTGATCGGTCTTGACGGTGGTGGAGACACCCCGCTTCCGGGCCTGCCGCTTGCCGACCGTCCACTTGTTGTTGTGGTGGGGAACGAGGGCAAGGGCCTGTCCCGTCTGGTGACGGAGACCTGCGACGCGATCGTGTCGATCCCGATCAGCGCGGCGACGGAGTCGCTGAACGCCGGTATCGCCACGAGCGTTGCCCTGTACGAGATCGCCAAGCTCCGCAGCGAGTAGCGCCAGATGCGCATACAGGACCGGCCCCGGATCGTCACGATCCGGGGCCGGTCCTTTATGCAGTGGTGCCGTCGTTTACCGTCGGCCGGTGGCTACACGTGGTCGCGCCAGTCGGCGTCCTCCGGCAGCTCGATCCCGGTCGTGAATGATCCGGTCGGCGGACCGATGACGGTGGCCTCGTCGCGACGGTGCCGCAGCTCCGTGTTGATGTACGAGCTCAGCGCCTCGGCAAGCGGGACGTCCTGACCGGCCTCCTGGGCCATGAACCAGCGGTGGTCAAGGAGCTGGTGGAAGATCTCCGCAGGCTCAAGCTTGCCCCGCAGATCGCGGGGAATGGACCGCACAACGGGTTCAAATACCCGCATGACCCACTCGTGCGCTGACGCTTCCTCGTCCAGGTCTGGACTCACGGTTGCGGCGTAGGAGTCGAGGTCGTTCAGGAGCCGACGCGCCTGGTTCTCCTGTGCGTCAAGCCCGGTGAGGCGCATCAGGCGGCGGGTGTGGTGCCCAGCGTCGACGACCTTCGGCTGGATCTTGACCGTTGAGCCCTCGTCGGTCGTGTTGATGGCGAGCTCTTCAATGTCGAAGCCGAGCTCGTTGAGCCGGTCAACCCGCTCGGTGATGCGCCACCGCTCCGATGCGGAGAACGACTCCGACCCGGTCAGCTCGTTCCACAGTGACCGGTAGGCGGCCACAATTCCGTTTGACAGTTCAACCGGGTCGAGGTCCTCGGTGGCGCGCCCTCCGGCCTGGAGGTCCATCAGCTCACCGGCGATGTTGACGCGGGCAACCTCAAGGTCGTTTTCGCGCTGCCCACGCGACAGGCCGCCGTCGTAGAGCTTGCCGGTCTCGGCATCAACCAGGTAGGCGGCGAAGGCACCGGCGTCCCGACGGAACAGCGTGTTGGACAGCGACACGTCCCCCCAGAAGAATCCGGCAATGTGCAGCCGAACAAGGAGCAGCGCGAGCGCGTCAACCAGCCGGGTTGCCGTGTCCGGGCGCAGCTGCTGCGAGAACAGGGCACGGTAGGGGAGGGAGAACTTCAGGTGCCTGGTGACCAGGACGCTACGGAGCTCCTCCCCGTCGGCGTCCGAACGCCCGGTGATGACAGCAACCGGGTCAACGCAGGGGATGTCCATTTTTTGCAGGGTGCGCAGCATCTCGTACTCACCAATCGCCATCTCTGACGTGGTCTCCTTGATGGCAACAACATACCCGGACAGGTTGGCGAAGCGAACGAGGTGGCGTGAGATGCCCTTGGGGAGAAGGGCGATGGTCTCTGTTGGCCAGTCCTCAAGAGGGAT
>JBQELM010000308.1:0-3221 GCA_052103915.1 Mycetocola sp.
CGTGGTATCTGAGCCTGCGCCTGACGCGTCCGACGCAGCGCCGGTCGTCGACCCGGAGGCGCTCGCCGCGTTCGAGCCGGTGGAGGAACCGTCGGTGTTTGCGGTTGTCCCCGCTGCTCCCGCCGACCCGTCACTCTCCGCAGCACCGGCGGCCTCGGCGGCTCCCGCGCTGTCAGCCGTTCCGTCGCTGGCCGCTGAGCCCTCCGACTCCGCATCGGCGGTTGCTTCTGACTCAGAACCCGCGTTCGAATCGGAGTCGGCGTTTGAGGTGGAGTCGGCGTTTGAGGTGGAGTCGGACTCAGCGCTTCCCGGCCCCTCCGCGATGACCTCAACCTCGGCAGTGACGGTCAGCGCTGTGCTGGAGAACAGCGTGCGGCCGGGGGCGTTGTACGCGGTTGAGCCGTTGTCGCCCACCCAGTCGTTCAGGTTGGCACCGATGCTGCGCACCGTTCCCGTGACGTCGTACACGCCAGGGGTCGAGGCATCAACGGCCGAGGTGTCCCAATCGACGGGGAGATCGGACACACCGCGGTTGTACGCGGTTGTGACCTGCGCTGTGCCCGGCAGCGCCTCGGCAACGGGGTCGCCCGCCGCGGCCGGTGCCGCGTCAGCGGCGTACTGCTCGCCCACGCTCACCCGACCCAGGTCGGACTCAGTGACGTCAACGGCGTCCGCGGCCCTGATGGTCGTGTACTGGTCGCCGGTTAGCGTGATGATTCCGCCGTGCTTGGTACTCGGTGCCATATCAAAGGACGGACTGTCCAGGACGGTGAAGCCGTCGGCCAGATTGGTGCTCTGCATCGGGCGGTAGCCGGTGCTGGGGATCACGTCAACGTAGAGGTACCAGCGGTCCTCGTTGTGCTTCTTGAACGCGGCAGGCCCCTCCACGCCTCCCGCATTTCCGCCGGTCCACTCGGCGCCGATGCGGGTCTGGACCAGCGTCCACTCCGCCTCGGTCTCCCACCAGCGGGCGTCCGTTGTTGACTCCATGTAGATGCCGGTTCCCCTGGCGTTGTCCTTGGTGATGCGGTAGGTGGTCCCGTTGTCCTGGATCAGGGTGGTGTCGATCGTCTCAGCACCGGCGTCCACAAAGACACCGCCGTAGGAGTAGCTGTCCTGGTTGAAGTCGGTGGTGGCACCCCAGAGGATGCGGCTGTACCGTCCGCCGCCCGGCTCGCCCGAGGGCATCGACGATGACCAGTACAGGACAAAAGCGCCCTCGCCCGGGCCGGCGTAGTCGGGAACCCAGGTGGCCTCCGGAGCCCAGGCCATGCCAGGCGAGATCTGTGCTGCGCCCTCGGCGTCCAGCGTGATGTCGAGCTCACGCATGTCCGACCAGGTGACCAGGTCGGTTGACTCCCAGACCATGAACCGGGGGCTGCCCTGGCTTGACCAGTGGCACCACTCCTGGCAGTTCGACGGGCCACGGTCTCCGCCAAACACCCGCAGGTCGGTGGCGATGATGTAGTACGTGCCGGAGTCGGGGTTGTAGGTCAGGAACGGGTCACGCAGTCCGGTTGTGCCCAGGTGGGAGGCCAGGATCGGCTCCCCTCCGTTGAGCGGGTCCCACTGCTCGGGGTTGTCGCCCCGGGAGATGTCGAGGTAGATCTTCTCGGCGTAGCCCTGCGAGTCCTCGATGAAGTGCACCATCAGGTAGCCGTACTCGTCCTCGCCGGAGGCTCGCGGTGCAACCTCAACGCTGACGGTGCGTTCGGCGCTGACGCCCCGCACGCTCGCGGTGGCGGTCAGCTCTCCGCGCAGCGGCTCAGCGCCCGGCTCCGGCTGGAGTGCTGTGACGGTTCTGCCGTCCTCTGCGATCGCCAGGCTGGCGTCTGCGCTGCTCCAGCTGACCGCTCCGCCCTGCGTGGGAAGAACGGTCGTTGAGTCACTCAGGCGAATGGGGTCGTCCACCCGGTCAAGCACGGCTGACGCGGCACTGGACAGACTCTCGGCGTGCAGCGTGGCATCGGCCAGGTTGATGGCGTTGACGTCTTCGGCGTTCAGCGCGCGGTCGTACACCCTGAAGGCACCGATCTGACCGGCAAAGTGGCCGTCGGGCCAGGGGGAACGACCGATGGTGTTCATGCTCTGGTCGCTGATATCGGCGGGGGTGAGGCTGGTTGACGTCTGACCGGTTCGGACGCCGTCAACGTAGAAGCTGATTGTTCCGGTGTCACCGTCGATGACGCTGGTGAGCGAGTACCAGCGGTCGGCATCAAGGCCGGACTGGGCACGTGCGTTGGCTTCGCCCCCGGCGGATGATGTGGTGATGGCCGTGCGTGGGGCGTCCCTGACGCTGGCGAAGTAGTACTCGTTTGTGCCGGTGTTGCCGATGTTCCAGAGGAAGTTGTAGGCGCTCTTCATTCCGGCGCTGATGCGGACCTCTGTGCTGATGGTCGCGGAGGTGGCCTCACTGAGCAGGCTGTCCGGCAACCGGACCCACGGGGCGGTTGCCGAGGTTTTGGCCCCACCGGTCAGGCGCAGTGCGTCTCCCGTCCACAGGGCGTCGGTGCCGTTGATCAGCTGAGCGTCCTCACCGTCTACCCGGTTGCTGATGGTTGACCCGGTGCTCTGGCTGAAGGCGTAGTCGGCGATGAGACCGTCGGATGGGGCAACGGCTGCTGTCTCGGCTGCGGTCGCCGACTCCGTGGCCGGTGCTGTTCCCTGATCGGCTGTGCCTCCCAGCGGTGCCGCGGTTGCACCCCCGCCGAGCGGGAGTGAGAGCCCGGCAATCAGGGCGGCGGTCAGGCCAACTCCGAGGGCTCGGCTGCGGGTTCTGACGGTGTGAGTGGGTGGCGCGGCATCGATGGCACGCAAACGCACTGTACTCATGTGTGGGTTCTCCTTTGGACGTCACACGCGAGGGGCCAGGTGGCCCGGCTGCTTGCCGATCACGATAATGTGACCGGTAACAATAAAACAAGCCTTTTGTAACAACGATCCGGTGGAAGATCGCGTCTGGCGCACAAAAAACGGGGGAGTTTGGCGGAATATCCTCCAAACTCCCCCGCTCAACAGCGATCATCACTGTCACAATTCTGGCAGCGACGGCAGCGACGGCGGCGCGTGCCCGCACGCTGCTCAGCAGCTGGATGCGGCCGGGGCCCTACGAGGTCAGGCTGTCCACCCACTCGCGGTTGTCAGCGATCCACTCGGTGATACGCGCGTCGTAGCTGTCGTCGGTGTTACCGACCAGGAGCGCCTCCTCCAGTGATGCCAGC
>JBQELM010000309.1:0-2601 GCA_052103915.1 Mycetocola sp.
AACAATCGGAATCGTTGAACCTGTGCCGTCGGTTGTGGACAAGTCAACGTCGTACCGCGAGGCAACAGCACTGCGCGATGGCACAAGAAAAACGTCTGAATAGCTCAACTCGTGGCGGGGAAGCTCCTGGAGATATCGCATGGTGCCACCGTAACCCCGGCGCGTTACCGCTCGGAATGGTGATCTGGATTAGGCTTGATCCAGATGGAGCGTGTCGGGGTCGAAACTGCCTTCGTCGCGTGTCACTAATCAACGGAGAGAGTGGGCGAACACCTGTGTCAAACCAGGGCATCGGAAGCGGTGCAGGAGACGGGACGTCGGACGAATTCGGCGCAAATGAATGGCTGGTCGAGGAACTCTACGAGCAGTATCTGACCAACAGGGAATCGGTTGACCGATCATGGTGGCCGGTTCTCGACAAGTACCACGCAGAAAACGGCGCAGGAGCGGTCAGCTCCGGACAGCCCCCGACGGTGGCGGCTCCCGCCGCGCAGCAGCGAACGACCTCTGATTCCGTGGCCCCCGCCTCCACGCCAGAGCGAGCTGCACAGACGTCCGGCACACCAATCGCGAAGACAACAAACCGCCCGGCCAAGCCGGCCCCCATCCCCGCCGATGCCCCGGCTAACCGTCCGTCCGACAGCGATCACGCTCACTCGGACGTGGATGAGGACGTTGTCACGCCGATCCGTGGTGTGGGCAAGTCACTTGTCACCAATATGAACCAGTCGCTGACGGTTCCGACGGCCACCAGCGTCCGGACCGTCCCGGCCAAGCTGATGATCGACAACCGCATCGTCATCAACAACCACCTGGCGCGCTCGCGCGGTGGCAAGGTCAGCTTTACGCACCTGATCGGCTGGGCGCTTATTCAGGCGCTGAAGGAGTTCCCAAGCCAGAACGTGTACTACACGGAGAAGGACGGCAAACCGGCTGTTGTCGCGCCAGCGCACATCAACCTCGGTATCGCCATCGACCTGCCCAAGCCAGACGGGACACGCACCCTCATGGTTCCGGGCATCATGCGGGCCGAGACGCTGACCTTCAGCGAGTACCTGGCCAGCTACGAGGACCTGGTGCGTCGTGCGCGCAACAACAAGCTCACGGGCGCCGACTTCCAGGGCGTGACCGTGTCGCTGACCAACCCGGGCGGCATCGGAACGGTGCACTCCGTCCCCCGCCTGATGAGCGGTCAGGGCTGCATTATCGGCGCCGGCGCACTGGACTACCCGGCCGAGTTCCAGGGCTCCTCAACGGAGACCCTGGTGAATCTGGCCATCGGTAAGACCATCACGCTGACCTCAACCTACGACCACCGTGTCATCCAGGGTGCGGGCTCCGGCGAGTTCCTGAAGAAGGTCAACGAGCTCCTCATCGGGCAGCGTGGCTTTTACCACCAGATCTTCGCCACCCTCCGGATTCCCTACGCGCCCATCGAGTGGGCGCCGGACATCTCGGTCAACGTCAGTGACAACGTCAACAAGACGTCCCGGGTGCAGGAACTGATCAACTCGTTCCGGGTTCGTGGCCATCTGATGGCCGACATCGACCCGCTTGAGTACGTCCAGCGCTCACACCCCGACCTGGACATCGCCAGCCACGGTCTCACCTTCTGGGACCTCGATCGCGAATTTGTCACCGGTGGTTTTGGTGAGCGCCGCCAGGCCAAACTCCGCGACATCCTTGGCACCCTGCGCGACTCCTATTGCCGCACCGTTGGGCTCGAGTACATGCACATCCAGGACCCGGCACAGCGTGCCTGGATCCAGGAGAAAGTTGAACGGCCCTACGCCAAGCCAACCCACGACGAGCAGATGCGCATCCTCGGCAAGCTCAACGAGGCCGAGGCGTTTGAGACCTTCCTCCAGACCAAGTACGTCGGCCAGAAGCGGTTCAGCCTTGAGGGCGGCGAGTCGACGATTGCGCTCCTTGACGCGATCCTGCAGGGCGCCGCAGAAGAAGGCCTCGACGGCGCAGCCATCGGAATGGCCCACCGTGGCCGACTCAATGTGCTGACCAACATTGCCGGAAAGACCTACGGTCAGATCTTCCAGGAGTTTGAGGGTGCTGCCGGTGGCGGCGCCCAGGGCTCCGGTGACGTCAAGTACCACCTCGGCACAGAGGGAACATTCCGCGCGGCCGGCGGCGAGGAGCTGCCGGTGTACCTCGCGGCCAACCCGTCCCACCTTGAGGCCGTTGACGGGGTGCTTGAGGGCATCGTGCGGGCCAAACAGGACCGCAAGCCGATCGGCACATTCTCGACTCTGCCGATCCTGTTGCACGGCGACGCCGCTATGGCCGGCCAGGGTGTTGTGGTTGAGACCATGCAGATGTCACAGCTGCGCGGCTACCGCACCGGTGGAACCGTGCACATTGTGGTCAACAACCAGGTTGGCTTCACCACACCTCAGAACGAGGGCAGGACAAGCGTCTACTCCACCGACGTCGCCAAGACCATCCAGGCCCCGGTCTGGCATGTCAACGGTGACGACCCCGAGGCCGTCGTCCGCGTTGCCCGTCAGGCATTTGAGTTCCGTCAGGCGTTCAAGAAGGACGTTGTCATCGACCTGATCTGCTACCGCAGGCGTGGCCACAACGAGG
>JBQELM010000309.1:2611-3212 GCA_052103915.1 Mycetocola sp.
CGACCCCTCGATGACGCAGCCGCTGATGTACAACCTAATTGAGGCCAAGCGCAGCGTCCGCAAGCTGTACACGGAGGCGCTTGTCGGTCGTGGTGACATCACGCAGGACGAGTACGACGAGGCGCACCGCGACTTCCAGAACCGCCTGGAGCGTGCGTTCTCCGAGACGCACGCAGCACAGACCGCCTCGCTCCCGATCATTCACGCGGAGGACACCGGAGACGGTTACACCGGCGAACCGGACAACACGGCGGTGAGCACAGAGGTGATCCACCAGATCGGTGACGCCTTCAACAACAAGCCGGCCGGTTTCACCGTGCACGCCAAACTAGACCAGCTGCTGAAGAAGCGCCTGGACATGAGCCGCAACGGCAACGTTGACTGGGCCTTCGGCGAGCTGCTCGCCTTTGGTTCTCTCCTGCTCGAGGGCACCCCCGTCCGCATGAGCGGCCAGGACGCCCGACGTGGCACATTCGTCCAGCGTCACGCCGTGCTGCACGATCGGGTGAACGGCCAGGAGTGGTTGCCGCTCGTGAACCTGTCCGAGGATCAGGCCCGGTTCTGGATCTACGACTCGCTACTGAGCGAGTACGCCGTCATG
>JBQELM010000310.1:0-3202 GCA_052103915.1 Mycetocola sp.
ATCCCGGTGACTCACGATCTGTGTCGCCGTGGCCGGCCCCACCCCTGGAAGCGCGTCAAGGGCAGCAGCATCAGCCGTGTTGATGTTGACTTTTGCTCCGGAGACGGCCGCAACTCCCGGTGCAGGCTGGGCCGCAGATGCCGACGATGGGGCCGCACCGGGAACCGATTCACCCTGTGCCGCCACAACGATCTGTTCACCGTCGCTCAGCACCCTCGCCAGATTGACACTGCCCGGTTCAGCGTCATCAGCAAAACCACCCGCATCGTGGATCGCCTCGGTCACCCTGCTCCCCTGCGGCACAGTGAAAACCCCGGGATCCTTAACGGCACCAACCACGTGCACGACGATGGGAACAGCCGTTGCTTCTCCGTCCGCACCGGCGACCCCGCCATCTGCCGCGAGCGGCGAGGAATCCGACGCGCCCTGGCGACCGGTTTCGGTTCCTGCCCCATCGGCCACATTCCCCTGCTCCCCCGCCGCGGACGGGGAAGCCCCAACGGGTGTCTCCGGTGTGGCGGGGACGGCGTCAAGCAACAGGGGCGCAAGAATCCCGATTCCTACGATGAGGGCGGCAACCACCGCACCGCCGATCATCAGTGCCCGACGTCGACGAGACACACCCGCCGTGCCACGGAGAACCGCTCGCACGTCCCGACGTGCAACAGGGTGCGCCATACGCTCAGGCTCGGTGTTGGCATCAGGATGTGTGCCCAGGGGCAGATCGCCGTCGTCGGGATCTGGAATCGGCCCATACTCGGGCTGCCGAACCGGATCCGACCGCGGCTCCCGCTCTGACGCCGAGTCCCGCACTGACGCTGGGTCCCACTCTGACGCCGAGTCCCGCACTGACGCCGAGTCCCGACCTGAGGTGGGGTCCGGATCAGAGTCCACATCGTGATCCGACTCACGAACAAGATCCGGCTCAGATCCTCGACCCGGCGGGAGGATGCGATCCGGTTCAGTGGCCAGCGGGGCTGCAGTGGTGATGTCAATCAGGCGCATTCCAGCACGCTACGGAGGCGACCACCCGCGAGGACCTGCACCACAGCACGCAGTGGACACCCACACCTCACCGCGAGGTGTGCAGGCCTGGGTACACCCCTCGATGGGTCGCTCACAACAGCCATCGCCCCCGACCGCAACGGTCGAGGGCGATGGGAACCAGGATCAGATAAATCCTGAACGTCAGCTAGCGCTTGATAGCGATGTTCACCAGCTTGGGTTCACGCACAATCACGGCGGCAATCTCTGCATCACCAATCGCACGCACAACGGCATCAGACGCACGGGCCACCTGCTCGAGGTCGGCGGCAGAAATGCTCGGCGACACGGTCAGACGATCCTTCACCTTGCCGTTGACCTGCACAACAGCCACAACACTGTCCTCAACCAGGAGCGCTGGATCCGCCTCGGGCCAGCGGTGCAGCGCAACCGGGTCGGTGTGCCCCAGCAGTGCCCACATGTCTGCAGACGCAAATGGCGCGTACAGGTCAAGCATCAGCGCCAGAGCCTCGGCCGCCTCACGCACAGCACCGTCGCCAGCACCTGCACCGGAGTCGATGGTCTTGCGGGTCACATTGACCAGCTCCATCAGACGGGCAACCAGGACGTTGAGCTTAAACGACTCAACAAGACCAGGAGCGTCGGCGAGCAGGCGGTGCGTGGCCTGACGGAGTGACCGTGTGCCGGAGGCTGCGTCCGCCGGCTCACCGGCAGCGGCCACCTCGTTGGCGATCCGCCAGGCGCGGGCAAGGAACTTGCTTGACCCGGCCGGCGACACGTCAGCCCAGTCGATATCGTCCTCAGGCGGACCGGCGAAGGCCAGCGTCACGCGCAGCGCGTCGGCACCAAACTCGTCCAGCTGCTCGGCAAACTCAACCAGGTTGCCCTTGCTCTTTGACATCTTGGAGCCGTCCATCAGCACCATGCCCTGGTTCAGGACAGAGGTGAACGGCTCGTCAAAGTCCAGGTGTCCGAGGTCGTGCAGCACCTTCGTGATGAAGCGCGCGTAGAGCAGGTGAAGGATCGCGTGCTCAACGCCGCCAACGTACTGATCAACCGGGCCCCACTGCTTGGCAGCGGCCGGGTCAAAGGCCTGGGTGGAGTCCTGGGCGCTGAGGAAGCGGAGGAAGTACCAGGAGCTGTCCACAAAGGTGTCCATGGTGTCCGGGTCGCGGCGCGCGGGGGTGCCGTCAACCGGGTTCTCCACCTCAACCCAGTCGGTTGCAGCACCCAGCGGCGACGAGCCCTTCGGCTTCAGGTCAAGGCCGGCGCTGGCGGGAAGCTCAACGGGCAGCTGGTCGGCCGGAACGGGGTGAAGGCTGCCGTCCTCACCGTGAATGATCGGGATGGGGGTACCCCAGTAGCGCTGGCGGGAAATCAGCCAGTCGCGCAGGCGGTAGGTGGTCGCCGGTCCGCCGGTACCCGCCGCCTCCAGCGCCGCAATGGCAGCCGGAATGGCCTCGGCCTTGCTCAGCCCGTCAAGCGCGCCTGAGTTGATGACCGTTCCCTCGCCGGTCAGTGCCACACCGGAGCTGACCGGGTCACCGGCGTCGGCCGCGGCGTCCTCCGGCTGAGGCACGTCAAGGACAACCCTGACCGGCAGGTCAAAGGCGCGGGCAAAGTCAAGGTCGCGCTGGTCGTGCGCGGGGACGGCCATGACGGCACCGTGACCGTAGTCGGCCAGAACGTAGTCGGCGGTCCAGATGGGCAGACGCTCGCCAGAGATCGGGTGGATCGCGTAGCGACCGATAAACCGACCGGTCTTGGGACGGGTGGCGTCCTGGCGCTCAACCTCTGAGGTCTTCTGCACAGCGGTGAGGTACTCGGCAAACTCGCCGCGGGTTTCCTCGTCTGCACCGGCAACCAACTCGGCGGCGAGGTCGGAGTCAGGCGCAACCACAAGGAACGTCACACCGGCGAGGGTGTCCGGCCTGGTGGTGAATACGGTGATGGGCTCGTCGCGTCCCTCAACGTGGAAGTTGACGTCAGCACCGCGCGAGCGGCCAATCCAGTTGCGCTGCATGGCCAGAACCTTGCTCGGCCAGCGACCCTCAAGGGCATCAAGGTCGTCAAGCAGACGGTCCGCGTAGTCGGTGATCCGGAAGTACCACTGCGTCAGCTTCTTCTTGACGACCATGGCACCGCTGCGCTCGCTCGTGCCGTCGGCGAGGACCTGCTCGTTGGCCAGAACGGTCTG
>JBQELM010000311.1:0-927 GCA_052103915.1 Mycetocola sp.
GACTGGTGACACTTGAGCCCCCCGCTTTGATGCTGCCACGCGTCTTGCAGATCGAGGTCAAAGGCCCCGAATCAACTCAGGGTTGACTGACCCGCGAAGCGTGGAAACGCTGCTCGAATGTGTCGCTTGGTAATAAGAGGGCGTCGAGGACGGAAAAGACCCAGCTCATTCCAGCGCGATCGGTCTACCTCCGATAAGATCCGTTCTAGCAGGTCGATTTCATCGAGCTGCCGAGGAGGAGAAATGACCGAGCCTTGGTTGGGTGCCGACGAGATCGCCGTGCATCTTGGCGTCTCCAAGGACACCGTGTACGCCTGGATCAGCACCCGGCAGATGCCCGCTCACAAGGTCGGTCGACTCTGGAAGTTTCAAACAAGCGAAGTAGACGAGTGGGTACGCCAAGGCGGCGCCTCAACACAGGAGAACGATTAACGGATGTCACGACTCACAGACCTGCTCCGCCAGGTGCGCGGCACCGATGCTCAGCTCGGCGCTGACCTTGAGAAGGAGTTCAGCGCGCTCACGAAACGACGCAGCTTCGGCCTCGTCTTCGAACGACACCAACCCGAGGCCGTTGAGTTGCCCGGTCAGCCGATACGGCGTGGCGCAAAGGTGCGTATTCTGCAACCACGCGGCGAGACCTCAAAGGGTGACTCTCGCCTGTGGCGAGTCGATTCGATCGAGTCCGACATTGCGGGAAAACAGATCGCACAGCTCATTGAGCTAGTGAAGGAAGTTCCCGAGCGCATGACCGCTCCGACCGAGGACCTCGTGGTGGTTGCCGAGTTCGACGACAAAATCTACCCAGGTCTCGTCGAGACGGGGCGCGTCGAGCGTGGCGGCGATAAGCCGTTCCACACAGTCATCAACGCCGAGAACTTCCACGCGCTGGAGATGCTCACCTACACGCACCGCGGCAAGGTCGAC
>JBQELM010000311.1:937-3200 GCA_052103915.1 Mycetocola sp.
TGCGCGCGACTGGAAGTACAACAACGACTATGTCGAGGGCGACGACGACTACCGGCACTCCAAGTGGCTCGCGTTTATGGAACGCCGCCTACTTATCGCACGCGAGCTGCTTAACCCAGACGACTCAGTACTCGTCGTCACGATCGATGAGAAAGAAAACCTACGACTCGGAATGCTGTTGGAGCAGACATTTCCCGAAGCTCGGATTCAGATGGTTTCAAGCGTGATCAGCCCGAAAGGGTCAGCGCGGCGGGGCATGTTTTCGCGAGCCGATGAACAGATATGCTTCGTATTCCTTGGGTCCGCAACGATCGTGCCCTGGCAGACAGACATGCTCCGGCAAGGAGGAACGGCGAACACCCAGCAAGTTCGATGGAAATCCTTGCTTAGGTCGGCTGGAAACGGTTTACGGACAGCCCGACCCAATCTCTTCTACCCGCTCCGGTTTGATTCAAAAGATGGCACGTTCCTTGGAGCTGCTGATCCTCTCGCTGTCAGTGAGGACCGCCGTGATTATGAACAGATCGAAGGCGAAACTTTGGTTTGGCCCCTTGGCGAAGACGGCCGGGAGCTGACTTGGTCCCTCGGGAAGACAACGTTGCTCAAAAATCATGCAAATGGATATGTTCGATTCGGCCCGTGGAACGGAGGGAGCCGGACACCGTACTACCTTACGAGCGGGCAGATCAAAGATTTAGAGTCCGAGTCAGGCGTGTTGAAAGTGCTCGGGCGAGACGCCGACGGCGCGCTGCTGCTCGCCTATGGTGACGCGGGTAGACAATTTCAGCCGTTAACTGTATGGAACCTCGTTTCGCACTCTGCTACGGAACACGGCACGGCTGTTGTCAAAAGCCTACTCAATAACAGGCCATTCCCGTTCCCGAAGTCAGTGTATGCGGTTGAGGATGCGCTCCGGTTCTTTGTAGCAGCCAAGCCCGAAGCCGTGGTAGTAGACTTCTTCTCAGGATCGGGCACGACCGCCCATGCTGTGATGCGACTCAATCGTCAGGACGGTGGTCGACGACAATGTATTTCCGTGACGAATAACGAAGTTAGTGCCGATGAGCAAGGCAAGCTTCGCAAGCAGGGCCTCCGTCCCGGTGACGCTGAGTGGGAATGCTGGGGAATCTGCGACTACATCACGAAGCCGCGCATCCGTGCGTCGATCACAGGCAAGACGCCTGATGGTGAAGCCATCAAGGGTGACTACAAGTTCACGGATGAATTTCCGATGGCTGAAGGTTTCGAAGAGAACGCTGCATTCTTCACTCTCACCTATGAGGCACCACTTTCGGTACGCCACAATCGAGCATTTGAACGTATCGCCCCGATGCTGTGGCTACGAGCCGGTGCAACCGGTCCAGTTATTGACGACCTCGGCGATCGCGGTTGGGACATCTCGTCTGTGTACGCGGTGCTGGAGAACATCGATGACGCAGAAAGCTTCTTCGATGCTATACGCGGCGCTGAAGCTGTTCACACGGTGTTTGTGGTGACCGATGACGATGCTGCGTTCCAGATGGTGTGCCGAGAGCTTCGAACCGACCTCAATGCCGTTCGCTTGTATGAGTCGTATCTCCAGAACTTCGAGATCAATCAGGGGCGAGGTTTCTGATGCGGTACACACTCAAGGACTATCAGGCCGAAGCTGTGGGCGGTGTGCTGCGCAACCTTGCGCAAGCTAAGGACATGTACCACCGCTACGGGTCACTGTCGCAGTTCTCGCTATCAGCGACGACCGGTGCGGGTAAGACCGTGATGGCAGCCGCGGTGATCGAGGCGCTTGTGACAGGCTCTGATGAGTTCGATTTCCCAGCGGACCCAGGCGCGGTGGTTCTGTGGTTCTCAGACGATCCTTCGTTGAATGAGCAGTCGCGTGCGCGTATTCAGGCCGCGTCGAGCGAGCTGGATTGGCGGCTCAAGCTGATCACGAATGATTTCCGCGACACGTCGTTCCTGCCGGGTCTCGTGTATTTCTTGAACACGCAGAAGCTGAGCAAGAGTTCAAACTTGGTGAAGGGTGCGGGTGCAAAACTTGACCCGACAGCCACGCTCGATGAGTTGACGCCTGCGCCGGATGAAATGCAGTCGAACATCTATGACACCATCATCAACACGATCGAGAACAAAGACCTCACCCTGTATCTCGTGCTCGACGAGGCACACCGTGGCATGAAACCGCAACGTGATCGGGCGACGATTGTGCAGCGGCTCATCAACGGGCAAGGCGTTGTTCCGCCGATCCCGATCGTGTTTGGTATCT
>JBQELM010000312.1:0-3189 GCA_052103915.1 Mycetocola sp.
GCCAAGCACCAGAATCGCGATCAGCAGGGTGGGGCTGCGCACAATGTGCCCCAGCCCGCGCAGGAACGGGGTGGACGTCCACCGTGACGCGACGGGTCCGCCCCCTCCCCCGCTGGAATCGCCGGAACCACCAGCGCCGCCGGAATCTCCGGTAGCGGAGCTGAACAGGTCCTCGTTGCTGACCGTTCCGATGTCCGACTCGGCCGTCGCCACAGCGTCCGTCAGGCCCCCGGAATCGGCCGGACCGGTCGGGTCGGATGGAGTGAGTGTTGTGCTCATCTGTCGTGTCCTTCGGGTCTCAGGCGGTCTGGAACACGCGCGTCTTCAGGCGCGGATCAAGCAGCGGATAAATGATGTCGACGACGAAGTTCACGCCAACAAACACCAGAGCGGCAAAAACGACGATTCCCTGCACCTGCGGGATGTCCTGAGTGCGTACGGCCGACTCGGTCAGGCGGCCAAGTCCGGAGCGGGAGAAGATCGTCTCAACGATCACGGCACCGGCCAGCAGGTTTCCGAACGTCAGCCCCGCGATGGTCAGCGCGGGAAGCGAGGCATTCTTGAGCACCTCGTGCACCAGCGACCAGCGCCGGGTTCCGCCCTTGGTCAGCGCCGTCGTGACGTACGGCTTGGACAGCTCCGTGCTGACGTTCTTCACCAGCAGCTGGGCGATCGGTCCTGACACGGGAATGGCCAGGGTCACGGCGGGCAGCACAAGCGAGGCAAAACCGTCGTTCCCCAGCGGAGGGAACCAGTGCAGCTGGAACGAGAACACCTGAAGGATCGCCAGTCCCACAAGGAACACCGGGATCGAGACACCGGCGGGCGGCAGCGACGCCAGCAGGTTCCTCAGCCACGGGCGGGTCGTGTACGCCGCACCAAAGGCAACCGCGGAGGCGATGACAATCGCAATGGCCAGACCGAACCCGGCCAGGACGATGGTCTGTGGCAGGACCTGAACGATCGCGGCCCACACCCCCTGACCGGTCTGGATCGAGGTGCCGAAGTCGCCCTGGACCGCGGCGAGCAGCCGGGTCAGGTACTGGATGATGACCGGCTGGTCAAAGCCGTAGTACGCGGCGGCCTTCTGCCTGTCGGCCTCGCTGATGGTGTCCAGGTCGTTCGGGTCAAACAGCAGATCAACCGGGTCGGACGGCAGCACGTACAGCAGAACAAAGCTGAGCGTGTACGCCGCCCACACCACAAACAGCGACCAGCCGAGTTTGCTCAGAATGTAGCGGGTCATTTGTCCTCACCCGCCCCGGTGAGCCAGGTGTCGTAGAACAGGTTGCGTGACTGCGCCTCAAAGCGGATGCCGTGCACGGTGTCCGCCGCTGCCACCACCTGCGCCGGGCTGTAGACGGGACTGGTCAGGACCAGTTCATCGAGCAGCAGGTCCTGCGCGTCCTTCGCCGCGGCCGCGCGCTTCTCCGGGTCGAGGGTCCCGCTGAGCTCCGACAGCACGCTCACGGCACGGTCGTACTCCGCGTTGTCCTCGCTGATGGCGGAGGCGTTCTGGATCAGCGGCGAGAAGTTCTGCTCAAGAACAGAGATATCGTCGCGGCTGGTATTGAAGACGATGATGTTCCAGGTCTCCTTCTTGGCTCGCTCCGCCGACCAGTCGGCGATCGGCAGCACGCTCAGGTTCAGCTCGATCCCGATGCGCTTCAGGTCCTGCTGGATGGACTCAAACGCCGGCTTGTTGATGACCAGATTGTTGATGGCAAGCAGGTCGAGGCTCAGCTTCTTGCCGTCCTTCTCCCTGATGCCGTCAGAGCCAAGCTCCCAGCCCGCCTCATCGAGGATGCGCTCGGCCTCCTCCGGGTCAAAGCGGAGCACGTCGCTCTCGTCCACGTAGCCGGGCACCTTGTCCGACACAATCGACGTCGCCGGGGCGTAACTGTCGGTCAGAACGGTCTGGGTGATGGCGTCGCGGTCCCAGCCGAGCTGCACCGCACGGCGCACGGCGATGTCGTTGCTGGGGAAGGAGTCAAGCTGGAAGTTGAGGGCGATGTTCTTGCCTGGAATCTTCTGCGAGATGATCTGGTAGCCCTCCGCATCAAGCGAGGCCTCGTCCGTCGGCTGGACGTCAAGGATGGCGTCCACCTGACCGGAACGCAGGGCGCCACTGCGGACGCTGGCCTCCGGGATGACAAGCAGGTCAACCTCATCCAGGTAGGCGGCCCCCTGGTGTTCGGCCGACTCGGGTGCCCAGTCGTAGTCGTCGCGACGGGTCAGAACCGTCTTCTCCTGATACACGTGCTCCGTGACGGTGAACGGCCCGGTGGTGACGATGTTCTCCGGGAGTGCGCGCTCCTCCTTACTGAGCGCCAGCGTTGACGAACCAACGATGCCGGAAAAGTAGTGCGACAGCGCCTGGGGGAACCCGGCGTTTGGCGCGGTCAGGTGAACGATGACGGTGTTGTCGTCCACGATCTCTGTTGAGTCGTAGTCCGACCAGTACGCCGTCACCGGCAGGATGCCGAGTTCCTCGTCGCCGTGGGCGAGCAGGTCAAAGTTCTCTTTGACGCTCTCCGCCGTGAACGGGGTTCCATCGCTGAAGGTGACGTCGTCGCGCAGCGTGAAGGTGAACGCGGTCAGGTCGTCGTTGTGCTCCCACGACGTCGCCAGCCACGGTTCCAGCTCACCCGTCTCCGGGTCCTGGTAGAGCAGCTTGTCCGCCGTGTTGGAGGTGATGATCGACTCGGGGTAGCTGCCGCCGCTGTGCGGGTCGAGGTTGTTTGGCGCGTCAAGAATGGCAAAGCGCAGGGTCCCGCCGCTCACCGGATCACCCGACGGGGCGGCGTCACCGCCTCCCCCTCCAGCTGGAGCCGCACAGCCGGCGAGCGCGACGGTGGCGACCAGAGCCAGGGCGAGGGCGCTGCGGCGGAACGGGCGGGGACGAGGACTACTCATGCTCAAACTCCAGTGATGGGGGTGCCCTCCGTGAGGGCCGGAAAACAGGGACGGGGTGGGCGGCGCGTGGCACCACCCACCCCGGTTCCGCTAGTCCTGTTCGACCCAGGCGTCGTAGAACAGGTTGCGGGAGTGGGCGTCAAACTCGATGCCGTGGACGGTGCTTGCCGCACCAACCACCTGGGCCGGGCTGTAGATCGGCACGGTCAGGACCGCGTCGTTGAGGATCCAGTCCTGAGCGGCGGCGGCGTACTCGGCGCGCTTGGCCACGTC
>JBQELM010000313.1:0-465 GCA_052103915.1 Mycetocola sp.
TCTTTGTCATCGGTTCGGCCCTGGCCGGATTCAGCCAGGACACCGGAACGCTCAACACCATCCGCACCCTGCAGGGACTCGGCGCCGGTGGACTCACCGCGCACAGCCAGATCGTGATGGCCGACATCATCAGCCCGCGAGAGCGCGGCCGCTACATGGGCCTGTTTGGCGCGGTCATGGCCGTCGGCACCATCGGCGGACCGCTGGTTGGCGGGCTCATCACCGACAGCTTCGGCTGGCGCTGGAACTTCTTCGTTGCCCTGCCAATCGCCATCGTCGCCATCATCCTGCTGCAGCGCACCCTGCGCCTGGAGCGCCGCCCACGTGCCACCGCCCGCATCGACTACCTGGGAGCCGCACTCATCGCGGGCTCCGTCTCCCTGCTTCTCATCTGGGTCAGCCTGGCCGGAAGCCAGTTTGAGTGGATGAGCCTCACCACCCTCTGGATGGTTGGCGGCGGCCTC
Source organism: Mycetocola sp. (assembly GCA_052103915.1). Classification (GTDB taxonomy): domain Bacteria; phylum Actinomycetota; class Actinomycetes; order Actinomycetales; family Microbacteriaceae; genus Mycetocola_B. The sequence continues at coordinate 465 of JBQELM010000313.1, forward strand.
C
>JBQELM010000313.1:475-3187 GCA_052103915.1 Mycetocola sp.
CTGCTGGCCGCGGCAATCGTGGTTGAGCTCCGCGCCTCAGACCCCATCATCCCGCTGAGCCTGTTCCGCAACCGCACCTTCACGCTGTCAGTGATCGCCAGCCTCGCCGTTGGTGTGGCCATGTTTGGCACAAGCGTTTTCCTTGGCCAGTACATGCAGCTGGCCCGCGGCGCCACCCCAACCGAGTCCGGACTGCTCACGCTGCCGATGATTGTTGGACTCCTCCTGTCGTCAACGATCGCCGGCTCGCTGATCAGCAAGTACGGATCATGGAAGCCATACATGGTGGTGGGCGCAATCCTGCTGACCGCCGGTCTTGGCCTGATGGGAACCATTCACTACGACACCTCGTACGTCCTTGTCGCCGCCTTCATGCTGATCCTCGGTTCCGGCGTGGGCATGGTGATGCAGAACCTGGTCCTTGTTGTCCAGAACACGGTTACCCCCAGCCAACTGGGCGTGGCCAGTTCGTCGGTTGCCTTCTTCCGCAGCCTCGGCGGCGCGGCCGGTGTCGCCGTCCTCGGCGCCCTGCTGGCCGAACGCGTGACGGCGACCATCACCTCCCAGCAGGCCGCCCTGCAGCAGGCACTTGGCGCACTGGGCGCCGAGGGCCAGAAGATCGGAGCCTCGCTCGCATCCGGAACCATTCCGGCCGTGTCCAGCCTGCCCGACGGTGTCCGCCAGATCATCGAGTCGGCCTACGGAGACGGCATCGCGTCACTGTTCCTCACCGCCGCACCCCTCGCCCTGATCTCGCTGCTTGCCATCGTGTTCCTGCCCAACACGCCACTCAGCACCCAGACGGCGCAGGATCGGCTGAAAGCAGCCGAGCCCGGGTCGGACACACCGGACACCGCCATCGCCGAGAGCGCAACAGTGGCAGAAGCATCTCTGGCCAGCGCAGGGGTGACCGCAACGGGAACCATCGCCATCCAGAGCACACAGAGCGATGACACCACCGGCCCCGCCGCCCCGCGGGAGTCGGAGCGATGACCACCAACGGCGTGGGCACCCCCCGCGGTGCCCACGCCGGCAGTGGCGGCGACAGCACGAGCATCGCTGCCGCCCCGGAGGCCAGACGCAGCGCTGACGACCCCCACATCCAGGCCCTGGAGAATCAGGTTCTCGCCGTTCTCCTCCAGGCCAAACGCACGATGCACGAGCGGGCGGAACGCATCACGCCCGGCATGCCTGCTGGAACGTTTAACCTGTTCATCTGCATCTCCCGGCTCGCCCCCATCAGCGCAGGAGCCCTCGCCGACCACCTGACCGTTGACCGCAGCGCGGTATCCCGGACAACAAAAGCACTGGTTGAAGCCGGACTCGTTGAGCGCCACCCGAACCCCGAGGATGGCCGTGGCGCCGTCTTCACCCCCACGGAGCACGGCCAGAACCTCCTTGACCAGGCCAGGCAATCGGACGCTGAACGCTTCAGAGTTGAGCTGTCCCGCTGGTCCCGACGCGACATCGTCACGCTGACGGAGCTGCTTGGACGAATCACCTCCGAGCCCGGCGCCAGCTCGCCCCTTCCCGCTTAACCGACTGACGGGTGAAGGAATCCCCCGATTCCTTCACCCGTCAGCTACAGGGTTGCAGGTGGCCCAACGCCCCCACGTTGAGCCACCCACACTGTGGGCGCAGCATCCGTGTTCCCCCCAGGATGCTGCGCTGGCCGGTTGACGCGGAGGGCGGGAAGTCTCTTCCGGCGCTCGGCTACCGCGTCTGAGTTAACAATAGTGAGAAAACCTCGGAAGTGACAAATTCTCACGTCCCCCCGTTCGGGGCAAACACACGATGGCCCCCTCCGATGATCGGAGGGGGCCATCCAGTCCACAACGGACTCGGTACCTACTGCGTGCTGAACGCCGCATCAAACGAGGCCGTCGGCTCAGGCCACAGCAGCGAGCGAACAAAGCCGATCGCCTGCTCCGCACCATGCAGGCGGTCCATCCCGGCATCCTCCCACTCGATCGAGATGGGCCCGGTGTAGCCGATGCTCTTCAGCGCGCGGAACGAGTCCTCCCACGGCACATCACCGTGACCGGTAGAAACGAAGTCCCACCCACGACGCGGGTCACCCCACGGCTGGTGCGAGCCCAGGATCCCCGACCGGCCCGTCGTGGGCCGCAGACGCGTGTCCTTGCAGTCCACGTGGTAGATCCGGTCCTTGAAATCCCAGATGAACCCAACCGGGTCGATGTTCTGCCACATCATGTGGCTCGGGTCCCAGTTGAAGCCAAACGCCTCACGGTGGTTGACGGCCTCAAGCGTGCGAACGCTTGTCCAGTAGTCGTAGGCGATCTCTGAGGGGTGCACCTCGTGCGCAAAGCGAACGCCCTCGCCGTCAAAGACGTCAAGGATGGGGTTCCACCTGGTGGCGAAGTCCTCGTAGCCACGGTCGATGACGTCCTGCCCCACCGGCGGGAACATGGCGACGTACTGCCAGATGCTTGATCCGGTGAAACCAACAACGGTGTCAACGTCAAGCTTGCGCGCCACCCGTGCGGCACGCTTCATGTCCTCCGCGGCACGCTGGCGGACACCCTCGGCCTCACCGTCACCCCAGGTGTAGTCGCGCACGATGGCCTTGTGCCTGAAGTCGATCGGGTCATCGCAGATGGCCTGGCCGGTCAGGTGGTTGGAGATCGCAAACAGCTTGAGACCGTAGCGGTCGAGGATGTCCCGGCGGCTCTGCAAGTAACCAGGCTCCTC
>JBQELM010000314.1:0-1454 GCA_052103915.1 Mycetocola sp.
CCAGGCGCCAGAAAAGACGAGGGGCCGGAAGCGCATGCTTCCGGCCCCTCGTCTTGTGTCTGCCGTCGCGGTGGGTGTGGGTCCGCCGCGGGCGCTCCCGCTTAGGCGTGCAGCGCGGCGTTCAGTGTGATTCCCGTTCCGCTGCGGGGGAGGACCTCAACGGCCCCGGTCAGCGAGTTGCGACGGAACAGCAGATTCGCGACACCGGAGAGTTCGCGGGCCTTGGCCGTGCGGGTCTCGCCGCCATCAATGATGCTGACCTTGGTTCCGGCAGTGACGTACAGACCGGCCTCAACAACGGTGTCATCACCGATGGAGATGCCGATACCGGCATTGGCGCCGAGCAGGGCGCGTGCCCCGATGGCCACGCGCTCGGTTCCACCTCCGGAGAGGGTACCCATGATGGACGCTCCACCACCGATGTCGCTGCCGTCACCCACAACAACGCCCTGTGAAATGCGGCCCTCAACCATGGAGGTGCCGAGTGTTCCGGCATTGAAGTTCACAAAGCCCTCGTGCATGACGGTTGTTCCCGGTGCCAGGTGGGCACCAAGACGGACCCGGGAGGCATCGGCGATGCGCACGCGGTCGGGGGTGACGTAGTCAAGCAGGCGGGGGAACTTGTCGATCCCGGTGACGTGGATGCCGTGACGCTGCAGGCTCGGCCGCAGACGGGTGAAGTCGTCGGGATGAACGGGGCCGGCGTTGGTCCAGGTGACAATCGGCAGGTGGCCAAAGATGCCGTCGAGGTTGATGCTGTTGGGGGCCACAAGCAGATGGGAGAGCAGGTGAAGGCGCAGGTACGCGTCTGAGGTGGACGCGGGCGCTTCAGCGAGGTTGATCTCAATGGTGACGATGTCAACGGTCACGGCGCGACGCTCGTCGCTGACCGCGAGTGCCTCGATGTCTGCGGGGGCGATCCAGCGGTCGCGACCCTCGGGGATGGTGCCAAGCGCGGGCTCGGGGAACCAGGTATCAAGAACGGTGCCGTTTGAGGCGACGGTGGCCAGGCCATAACCCCACGCGTGCGTGGGCGTGCTGGACGAAGGGGAGGTGGTGGTCATGCTGTCAAGGGTAGCGATCAGGACGACGTCCGCGCGCGCCCGTCGCAATAGACTGTCTCCATGGCCGACACTTCGACCCCCGTTCTTGACCCCACAGCCGATTCCGTGGAACTCACTCGGCAACTGTGCGACATTGCATCCGAGTCGGGGAACGAGGCGCCCCTTGCCGACGCGATTTATCAACTCGTCGCCGACCAGGAACACCTCACCGTCCTGCGCTACGGCAACACGATTGTTGCGCGGACGACCCTGGGTCGTGCGCGCCGTGTGGTGATTGCCGGTCACATCGACACGGTGCCGATCAACAACAACGTGCCAACCCACACGCTCTCAGCCGCGGAGGATCCCTCCGGTGAGGAGACGATCTGGGGCAGGGGCACCGTTGACATG
>JBQELM010000314.1:1464-2387 GCA_052103915.1 Mycetocola sp.
CTTCGGCTGGCCCTTGACCTGCGGGAGCCAGCCAGTGACATCACCTGGATGTGGTACGACAACGAAGAGGTGTCGGCAAACCTCAACGGCCTGGGCATTCTGGCCGAGGCGCACCCCGAGCTGTTTGTCGGCGACTTTGCGATCCTCGGCGAGCCAAGCAACTCAACCATCGAGGGCGGGTGCAACGGTACCGTTCGGATTGAGCTTCGCACCTTCGGCCGCCGGGCCCACTCGGCGAGGGCCTGGATGGGAGACAACGCCATTCACCACGCTGCTCCCATTCTGGAGCGCCTGGCTGCATACGACCCCCAGACGGTCACGGTTGAAGGTCTTGACTACCGCGAGGGTCTCAACGCCGTGGGGATCACCGGGGGTGTTGCGGGCAACGTCATCCCGGACGAGTGCATGGTGCACGTGAACTTCCGCTTTGCCCCCAACCGGTCAAGCGAGGAGGCGATCTCCTGGCTCCGCGAGTACTTTGACGGTTTTGATCTGACGGTTGTTGACCGTTCTGAGGGTGCACGGCCCGGTCTTGACGCTGAGCTGGCTCAGGAGTTTGTTGCCGCGGTTGGGACTGTTCCCACCCCCAAGTACGGCTGGACCGACGTTGCACGGTTCTCTGCGCTTGGCATTCCCGCCGTGAATTTTGGGCCGGGAAACCCGCTGTTGGCGCACGCGGATGACGAGCGTGTGGCAACCGCTCAGATCCGCGAGTGCGAGCGGAGTCTGCGAGACTGGCTGAGCCCGCAGAATGTCTGAGGCGACACTGCGCCCCACCGGTCATTCGCAGCCGGTCGGGCCGAGCATCTTTGCTGAGGTTGCCGCCATGGTTCGTACCTGGCCGTGGTGGGTCCACGTTCTGCTGATCTGGCTGGGCTCGCGGGTGGTGTCCACGCTGATGCTTCTGGGGTTCGCCAGGCACC
>JBQELM010000314.1:2397-3177 GCA_052103915.1 Mycetocola sp.
TTTTGCGAACATGTGGGACGCCCGCTGGTACGAAATTGTCGCGTTCAGCGGCTATCCCTCTGAGCTTCCGATAGCCGATGACGGACACGTCGCCGAAAACGCCTGGGCGTTTATGCCCGCCTACCCCATGGTTGTTCGGCTCGTCATGACGGTCACCGGTCAAAGCTGGAACGTGGCCGCCGTCATCGTCTCTGTGCTGTGCGCAACGGCAGCCGTTCTTGTGCTGTACCGCCTGTTGCGTTTGCGACTTGACCACACCAGCGCTCTAGTTGGTGTTACGTTCTTCTCGGTTGCGCCGGTTTCACCGATTCTGCAGTTGGGCTATGCGGAGTCGATGCACGCTCTGCTGTTGGTTGTGGCGCTGTACCTGGTCATGACAAAGCGCTACCTGGCAGCGGCACCCGTTGTGATTGTTGCCTCATTCACCAGGCCAACGGGGTTGGCTTTTTCGCTGTTCCTGCTGCTGCTGTGGATCGTGCGTATGGTTCGTCGCTCCCGCGCTGACTTTCCGATCAGGGAGCGTTGGACTCTCGCCATCACGGCGGCGCTGAGTGGTTTCGCTGGCTTGGCCTGGCCAGCCATTGCCTGGGCTGTCACCGGTTCGATCACCGCGTACACGGACACCGAGCTTGCCTGGCGAAGCGTCTACATCGGCCATCAGCACCTGATCCCGTTCTCGGCCTGGTTCCAGGGCCTCGACTGGTGGACCAACCGCTGGTTTGGTCTGCCGCTGGGGATCATTGTTGTGCCTGCCCTCGTCGCGCTGGGAGTGTGGGGTCT
>JBQELM010000315.1:0-3170 GCA_052103915.1 Mycetocola sp.
GTGATCATCACCGACTCATCCATCGGGCCGTGGGATGTGATCCTGCAGATGCGTGACTCGGGGATCCCCGTTGTTGTGGTGACACCGGAACGGACTCTCGAAAACACCGGGGACATCATTGCGGCCGTTGCCGAAGCGCTGGGTGTGCCGGAGCGAGGCGAGGCTCTGACCGCTCAGGTCACCGCCGAGCTGGAGGACGTGACCGCACAGATCGCCGCAATTGCACCAACGGACGAGGCAGACCGGCCGCGCATGCTGTTCCTGTATGTCAGAGGCAACGCGGGCATCTACTACATCTTCGGTGAGGGCTCCGGAACGGACTCGCTCATCACCAGTCTGGGCGGAATTGACGTCGCGACGGAGATCGGCTGGCAGGGCATGCGGCCGATGACGGCTGAGGCTCTCGTTGACGCCGACCCTGACCTGATCCTGATGATGACAAAGGGACTTGAGTCGGTTGACGGCGTGGACGGTCTGCTTGAACGGATCCCCGCGGTTGCGGAAACAAGCGCCGGAAAGAACCGACGCATCGTTGACATGAGCGACTACGAGGTACTGAGCTTCGGCCCACGCAGCCCCGCCGTGCTTGACGCCCTTGCCCGTGCGATTTATGCCCCGGAGCAGAGCGGCCCCGCACAGTGACCACAACGCTTGCCTCCGCCGCGGCGTCCGTGAGCGGTCCAGACACCATCACCCCCGTGCCGCAGAAGGGGAGACGGACCCGTGCCGGCATTCTGACGGTTGTCCTCGCTGTTGGACTTGTTGTCATGATCCTGATCAGCGCCGGAACAGGCCAGCTGCACATTCCGCCGGCAGAGGTGTTTGGCTCGATCATGCACCGCATCGGTCTTGATATCGGACCGCTACCCGCTCACGCGAACGGTGAGTCCGCCCTCTGGAACATCCGGTTCCCCCGGGTGGCGATGGCCGTCGTGATCGGTGCCGCCCTGGCGGTTGCCGGTCTGCTCATGCAGGCGATCTTCGGAAACCCCCTCGCTGAACCCGGCGTGGTTGGTGTGTCCTCCGGTGCCGCGCTGGGCGCAGCAACAAGCATCGTCTTCGGCTGGACCTTCTTCGGTGAGTGGACAACGGCACTGATGGCGTTCATCGCCGGTCTGCTTGCCACCCTGGTCGTGTACCTGATGAGCCGATCCGGCGGTCGAACCGAGATCGTCACCCTGGTGCTGACCGGTATCGCGGTGAACGCTTTCACCGGTGCGGGTATGGCACTCATGACCTTCCTCGGCGACCAGCAGGCGCGGGAACAGATCGTGTTCTGGCAGCTGGGAAGCCTCAACGGATCGCGGTGGGAGCAGCTCACCGTCATCGTCCCGCCGATCGTTGCCGGTCTGATCATTGCGGTGCTCCTCGCCCGCAAGCTTGACCTTCTGTCGCTCGGCGAAAAGAGTGCTCGTCACCTGGGTGTCAACGTTGAGCTGCTGCGCATTGTTGTCATTGTGGTGACGGCGCTGCTGGTCGGCTGTGCCGTGGCTTTCGCCGGAACCATCGCCTTTGTTGGCCTTGTGGTTCCGCACCTGCTGCGCATGGTCATCGGCCCCGCCCACCGACCGTTGGCGATCACCAGTGTTCTGGGCGGCGCACTGCTGCTGGTGACCGCCGACCTGATTGCCCGCACCGCCGTGCCCATGGCTGACCTGCCGATCGGCATGCTCACCTCGCTGGTGGGCGGACCGTTCTTCTTCTACCTGCTGCGCCGCGCACGCCGCACCTCGGGCGGGTGGGCGTGATGACTCAGAGCTCGGCGTCCGTCATTGCCGCGGTCACACCGGCCGTCGGCGACATCGCTCTCAGCGGTGAGCAGATCAGGGTCACCATCGGTGGGAGGGACATCCTCGCCGGTGTTGACGTTCAGCTTCGCGAGGGTGAGATCGTTGCCCTGATCGGCCCCAACGGCGCGGGTAAGTCCACGCTGCTTGCCGCACTCACCGGTGACCAGGACATCAGCGCCGGAACCGTGACCCTGCGCGGGCAGCGGCTGGAGGAGTGGAAGCTCCGCGACCTGTCGCGCAACCGTGCTGTTCTGCTGCAGGACAACGCGGTGTTTTTCCCGTTCCCTGTCCGGGACGTCGTCGAGATGGGGCGTGCTCCCTGGCGCCGAACCCCGCGTGAGGATGACGACGACCGCGTCGTTGATGAGGCCCTCGCCGTCACAGAGATCAGCCACCTGGCTGACCGGCGGGTGCCGTCGCTCTCGGGCGGTGAGCGCGCCAGAACCGCATTCGCGCGTGTGCTGGCTCAGGAGACCGGCATTCTGCTCCTGGATGAGCCGACCGCTGCGCTTGACCTGAAACACCAGGAGGACGTGCTGCGGCTTGCCGCCGAGCGGGCGCGACTGGGCGACGCCGTGATCGTTGTGCTGCACGACCTCAACCTGGCTGCCGCCTATGCCGATCGCATCCTGCTGATGGACCGCGGGGCCGTTGTGGCCGACGGCGAACCAACAGAGGTTCTCACCCCCGCGCGCATCGAGGCGGTCTACCACCAGGCCGTTGAGATCCTCCACCATCCGATCAGCGGCACCCCTGTGATCATTCCGGTGCGCTCGCTGCGCACGGACACAGACATCCCCACCGAAACACCAAGCGAAAGTGAGACACCGGCATGAGCGCCATTGCACTCCAGAACAGCCCCCGCTCAGGACGTCGTCTCCGTGAACGCGTGGCAGCGCTGTCCACCGCTGTGCTTCTGGCCGGCGGAGCACTGCTCGGTGGTGTGGGTGCCCAACCCGCGCACGCGGCCGGGCAGGTGTCGATCACTGTTGAGGGCGACTCGTCGCTCCAGACCGTCGCCGACCCGGTGTACCAGACCACGTTGCGCCTGAACGGTTCGGGATTCCAGTCAATCAAGAACGGTTTTGGTGGCATCTACGTGCTGTTCGGCTGGGTGGACGGCGACGGCTGGCAGCCAAGCAAGGGCGGCGCAACCGGGACCAACTACCGCTACGTGCCTGATAACGAAACCAACCCGGTCGGTTTTGCCAGCTTTGTGTCGTTCCCGGGAAGCTCAACCGAATACGCGGCCAACGGTGGCGAGCTCGCCGCCGACGGCACCTGGTCGGCGACGCTGAACGTGCCGGGGGCAAAGTTCACCTCCCTTGACCGTGACGGCAACGCCAGCGAGGTCGACTGCACGCAGGTTCAGTGCGGTGT
>JBQELM010000316.1:0-3165 GCA_052103915.1 Mycetocola sp.
GGTCCGTGTTATCGGCAACCAGGTCAAGCTCTCCAGCTGGTACGACAACGAGTGGGGTTACTCCAACCGCCTCGTTGACCTGACCGAGCTCGTCGCCGGTCGCCTGTAGGCTCACCGATATGGCTCTGCGCACCCTCTCATCCCTCGGCTCCCTTCAGGGCCGACGCGTCATCGTCCGCAGCGATCTGAACGTTCCCGTCAGTGATGGAGTCATCACGGACGACGGTCGGATCCGGGCGTCACTTCCCACAATTCAGTCGTTGAGCGAGGCCGGTGCCCGCGTCATCGTGATTTCGCACCTGGGTCGCCCTTCGGGCGAGCCGGAGGCGAAGTTCTCGCTGGCTCCGGTCGCCGGTCGCCTCGGCGAGTTGCTTGGCCGTCCGGTTGCATTTGCGACCGATACGGTCGGCGACTCCGCTCACGGTGCGGTGTCCGCCCTGGCTGATGGTGACGTTGTTGTTCTGGAAAACCTTCGCTTTAACGCGGGGGAGACCAGCAAGGATGAGGGGGTGCGTTCCGCCTTTGCCGCCCAGCTTGCTGAGTTGGCAGACGTTTTTGTCTCAGATGGTTTTGGTGTTGTGCATCGCAAGCAGGCCAGCGTGTACGAACTTGCCAACCTGCTGCCGAGCGCAGCCGGTGGTCTGATCGAGCGCGAACTGCGTGTGCTCGACGCACTGACCGAGAACCCTGAGCGGCCGTACACTGTTGTTCTTGGCGGTTCGAAGGTCTCCGACAAGCTTGGCGTCATTGGGCACCTGCTTCCCCGTGTTGACACCCTGCTGATCGGTGGCGGAATGCTCTTCACATTCCTCGCCGCCGAGGGGCACGCGGTTGGTGCGAGCCTCCTTGAGAAGGATCAGCTCGAGACCGTTCGCGGCTACGTTGCTGAGGCCAAGCGCCTCGGCGTCACCCTGGTTGTTCCGACCGATGTTGTTGTGGCGTCAGGCTTCTCTGCCGATGCCGAACACGTTGTCGCTGCCGTTGACGCCATCGAGGAGACCGCATTCGGTGCCTCGGGCATTGGCCTCGACATCGGACCGGAGACGGCTGAGCGCTTTGCTCAGATCGTTCGCGACTCCAAGACCGTGTTCTGGAACGGGCCGATGGGTGTGTTCGAGTTCCCCGCCTTTGCCGGCGGAACCCGAGCCGTCGCCCAGGCCTTGAGCGAGGTTGACGGACTCGGCGTTGTTGGTGGAGGCGACTCTGCCGCTGCCGTTCGCGCACTCGGTTTTGAAGACTCCAACTTTGGGCACATCTCCACCGGTGGTGGAGCGAGCCTTGAGTTCCTTGAAGGCAAGAAGCTCCCCGGACTGGAGGTCCTCGGATGGTAACCCAGCGCACACCGCTCATCGCGGGTAACTGGAAGATGAACCTTGACCACTTCCAGGCCATCGCCTTTGTGCAGAAGCTGGCCTGGGCGCTCAAGGACGCAAAACACGACTTCAGCTCGGTCGAGGCCGCGGTGTTCCCGCCCTTCACCGACCTGCGCTCGGTCCAGACAATTGTTCAGGCCGACAAGTACCAGATCACCTACGGTGCACAGGACGTCTCCGTTCACGCCTCTGGCGCCTACACCGGCGAGATCGCGGCTTCGTTCCTGTCGGCTCTTGAGTGCCAGTACGTCTTGATCGGCCACTCCGAGCGTCGCACCCTGCACAACGAAGACGACGCCGTTGTTGCCGCAAAGGTCACGGCGGCCCTCGGCAGCGGAATTGTTCCGGTCATCTGCGTCGGAGAAACCGCAGAAGATCTGGAGAAGCACGGTCCCAGTGCTGTTCCCGTCGCTCAGCTCCGCACGGCACTTGAGGGTGTTGACGCGTCGGCCGACTTTGTTGTCGCCTACGAGCCGGTGTGGGCTATTGGCTCCGGCCAGGCGGCAACTCCGGAGCAGGCCGAGCAGGTTGCTGCTGCGCTGCGGGCAACCATTCGTGAGGTCGTGGGCGAGGACGCCGCAGACAAGACCCGCATCCTGTACGGCGGTTCGGTGAAGGCGGCGAACATTGCTGGCTTCATGCGCGAACCGAACGTTGACGGTGCACTTGTTGGTGGGGCGAGCCTTGATCTGACCGAGTTCACAAGCATCATCCGATACCAGAACCACGTCGGGCTCTAAGCTCCGCGGTTCCCGCCCCTCCGGCGGGTATAGTTGAGGCAGTTCTGTGCCTCGTTCCAGAAAGGTCCACGTGGATATTCTTCAGGTCGTCCTGCAGGTTGTGCTTGGTTTGACCAGCCTGCTCCTGACCTTCCTCATTCTTTTGCACAAGGGTCGCGGTGGCGGTCTCTCCGACATGTTCGGTGGTGGCATGGGATCAAACCTTGGCGCCTCCGGCGTCGCAGAGCGCAACCTCAACCGAATCACCATCATCCTTGGTGTGGTGTGGTTCTTCACCATCGTTGCGCTTGGTCTGATCACCAAGTTCCAGTCCGGAGTCTAAGGAGAATCATGGTTGCTGGAGGAAGTGCAATTCGTGGCTCACGCGTTGGTGCGGGACCCATGGGTGAGCAGGATCACGGTTTCCACGCTGATCGCCGCGCGATCACCTACTGGGATGCTCTGGGTAACGCCACCGTTCGCTACTTTGCGGCGAACGTTGCGGACGAGGACATCCCCGAGACGATTGACTGCCCAAAGAGTGGTCTGCCCGCCGGTCAGGACAAGGAGAATCCTCCTGCGCTGGCCAAGCCCGAACCGTACAAGACCCACCTCGCTTACGTGAAGGAACGTCGCACGGAGGAGGAGGCCGCTGAGCTTCTTGAGCAGGCTCTGCAGCAGTTGCGTGAGCGTCGCGGCACAGCGACAACAAGCGCACGTCGCCGCTAGGCGTTCAAGCACCGTTACGGTCGTCCGTTCCCCGCCAGGAACGGCACCACCATTCAGGCCTGGGGCCCGTCACCACACCGGTGACGGGCCCCAGGTTTTTTTATGCACCGCCCCCAGTGGCACAGCTGGGCGCTGACAGGCCAGGCGGGTGCTGACAGGCCGGGCAGGCGCTGACAGGCCAGGCGGACACGAATGAAACGGGCGGGCAGCGTTAGCCCGGTGGGGGCCTCTGTTCCGCCTCCTGACGCACCGCGGCACGACGCCCGATCATCGGTCCCACCAGACAAAAACGTCGGGGGCGGGACCCCAGGAAGGAGTGTTGCGCCCCCCCCGGGGGGGGGAGG
>JBQELM010000317.1:0-3162 GCA_052103915.1 Mycetocola sp.
TGCATCGGCAGAACCCGAGTACCGCACCAAGCACGATGACTTCATTCGCTCGGTTGAGCGGTCAAAGGAGTACATCGTCGACGGCGACATCTTCCAGGTGGTGATTTCTCAGCGCTTTGAGCTGGAAACAGCCGCGGAGCCGCTTGACGTGTACCGGATCCTGCGGTCGCTCAACCCGAGCCCGTACATGTATCTGCTTGCCCTTGTGGACCCTGATGGCGCACCGTACTCGGTTGTAGGCTCGTCGCCTGAGGCTCTCGTCAAGGTCCAGGAGGGCCGTGCATTCACTCACCCGATTGCCGGATCAAAGCCGCGTGGCGAGACACCCGACCGTGACGCTGAGCTGGCCGCTGAGCTGGCCGCCGACGCCAAGGAGCGGGCCGAGCACCTGATGCTTGTTGACCTGTCCCGAAACGATCTGGCCCGAGTCTGCGCGGCCGGAACCGTTGAGGTGAGCGAGTTCATGCGGATTGAACGGTTCAGCCACATCATGCACCTGGTCTCCTCTGTTGAGGGCAACCTGCGACCTGATGTTGGCCCCGTTGATGTGTTTAAGGCGACCTTCCCCGCGGGCACCCTGTCCGGCGCGCCCAAGCCTCGAGCGCTCGAGATTATTGACGAGCTTGAGCCGGCCGGTCGTGGTGTGTATGGCGGTGTGGTTGGCTACTTTGCGCACTCGGGTGACATGGATCTTGCGATCGCGATTCGGACCGCAACCATTGCAAACGGTCGCGCCTACGTTCAGGCCGGCGGTGGCCTTGTCGCTGATTCCGTGCCGGAGTCGGAGTTCCAGGAGTCGGTGAATAAAGCTGCCGCGCCGCTTCGTGCCGTCGCGATTGCGAACTCGCTGGTGCGCAGGTGAGCGGCTCGACCCGGCTTCGGCGGGTTAAATCAAGCGTTGTTCTGCTGACCATTGTCGTGAGCGGTCTTGTCCTGATCGGGGCAACCCAGCAGTGGTATCTGGTGACGATCGAGCCGGAACCCGGTGTTGTGGAGACCCTGCCGGCCGACGGGCAGACCCTTGTTCCCGTGTTGGCCGGTCTTGGCCTGACCGGGTTGGCTTTGGCCGCTGCGCTCACGCTTGTTGGTCGCGGATTCCGCTGTGTCCTTGGCGCCATTTTGACGCTGATCGGTGTTGCTGTGACCTGGGCAACGATCGGCGTTATCCAGAACCCTGGAGCCGCGGCCGGCCCCGCCGTCACCGAACGGACCGGGATTGCCGGTGCTGAATCGGTGGCGCGAATTGTCACGGGCACGGACGCTGCAGTGTGGCCGTGGCTCACCCTTGCCCTTGGCGTCATCGTGGTGCTGTGCGGCGTGGTGGTTCTCCTGACCGGAGCGCGGTGGCCCCAGTCGTCACGAAAATACGAGACCGCGAACGCCTCGGCACACAACGACACAAGCGATGGCAGCGATGCTGGCCCCGTTGAGTCCATTGGCGGTTGGGATGAGCTCAGCCGCGGTGAAGATCCCACCCGTTGACCGACCGTCGCACCCGTTGGCACCCCACCGGTGTCGCTTGGTTGGCTGTGCAGCCGACTAGACTTGAACAGAACCCCATCCGACCATAGAAGGAGTCACATGAGCAGCGAGTTGGACGATCTCGGTCACGGACATTCGCCCGCAGCCTGGATTAGCGTGATCGTCATGCTTGTCGCATTTACCGTTGGAACCGTCGCGCTGTTTGTTGACTCGTGGCCAGGGTTCTGGGTTGGTGTTGGCCTTCTCGCTGTTGGTGGCGCTCTTGGACCGATCCTGGCTAAGGCCGGATACGGTGTGAAGGGCCCAAAGTACCAGCCGAAGGGGCACTGACCCCGTGCTCGCCGATCTGATGGCGGGCGCCGCTGAGGATGCGCGTCGCCGCGAACAGGATCGTCCGCTGAGCACGGTGAAGGCTGAGGCTCTTGCTCAGACTCCGCCACGTGATGCTCTGGCAGCTCTGGCCCCGTCCGATCGGGTGAAGGTCATTGCAGAGGTGAAGCGTGCTTCGCCGTCGCGGGGCGACCTCGCCGATATTGCTGACCCGGCGCAGCTCGCTGCGAGTTATGAACTCGGCGGCGCAAGCGCAATTAGCGTGCTGACCGAGGAACGTAAGTTCAAGGGGTCGCTGAGCGACCTGGTTGCCGTCCGCAACACCGTTTCTCTTCCCGTACTGCGTAAGGACTTCATTTCGTTGCCCTACCAGGTTTATGAGGCACGAGCAGCGGGCGCAGACATCGTTCTGCTGATTGTTGCTGCCCTTGACCAGGACACCCTCCGTAGCCTGCATGATCTGGTGCGGGAACTGGGCATGGCGGCGCTTGTTGAAACGCACAGCGCTGACGAGGTTGAGCGCGCCCTTGATGTGGGTGCTGAGTTGCTCGGCGTTAACGCGCGCAACCTGTCCACATTTGAGCTTGACCGCAGCCTCTTTGGGCGACTTGCGCCGCAGATCCCCGCCGGTGTTGTCCGCATCGCTGAGTCGGCCGTGTCCTCTCCCGAGGATGTTGCTGCGTACCGTGAGGCCGGAGCCGATGTTGTTCTCATCGGTGAGGCGTTGGTCACCGGGGACCCGGTGAGCACTCTGAACGAATACTTGGCGGTGGGCTAAATGGCACTTCGTGATGAAACAGGGCCGTACTTTGGTGACTTCGGTGGCCGGTACGTTCCCGAGTCCCTCGTGGCTGCGCTGGATGAACTGACCCAGGCGTGGGACGAGGCTCAGGCTGATCCGGCTTTCCACGCCGAGCTCAACGAACTCCTCGACAACTACGTTGGTCGGCCGTCTCGGCTGACGGAGGTCCCGCGGTTCCAGAAGGCCGCCGGCTCTGCTCCGCGCATTTTCCTCAAGCGTGAGGACCTCAACCACACCGGTTCGCACAAGATCAACAACGTGCTTGGACAGGCGCTGCTGACCAAGCGAATCGGAAAGACGCGTGTTATCGCCGAGACCGGTGCCGGCCAGCACGGTGTCGCCACGGCCACGGCTGCGGCGCTTTTCGGCCTTGACTGCGTGATCTACATGGGCGAGGTCGACACCGAGCGACAGGCGTTGAACGTGGCACGTATGCGCCTGCTTGGTGCAGAGGTTGTTGCGGTGAAGGCCGGTTCGCGGACGCTGAAGGACGCCATTAACGACGCCATGCGTGACTGGGTGACCAATGTCGAGTCAACCAACTACAT
>JBQELM010000318.1:0-3158 GCA_052103915.1 Mycetocola sp.
CAGCGGGTTGTGGGTGGTGGATTGGAGCAGTGTTCCCGCAACACCAAGCGCAACGCCCACGGCGGCTCCGGCGAGCAGCCGCGGCAGACGCGAGGCAAAAAACACATCGGTGATGGGGACGGTTCCGCCCTGATCGGTGTCGCCAAGCAGCCACCGGATCAGGGCGGTCCCGTCAACGCCGGAGGTACCCTGGGTCAGATGCCACCCGGCCACAACAGCGAGGGCGAGCAGCAGCGCTCCCAGAATGGCGAGCGCGGCGGGGGTTCCACCGCGGCGGGCGGGCACACGGGGGTCACCAAGCGTCCGTGGCAGAGCTCCGCCACGGTGCACCGGTGTTCCCCCGTGTGTCACGATCAGCCCTGGGTGAGGGCGTCGGCGAAGGCGTCGATGGCCTGCTCGGTTGAGCGGGGACCACCGGCACCCCAGACGAGCGGGAACTCGTAGGCGCGGCCGTCAACAACGGCGGGGAGGGAGTTCCAGATGCTGTTCTTCTCCAGCTCGTCAACGTATCCGCTGGTGTCGCCGTTGGAGTAGAACAGCGTGGCGTCGCCCACACCGGTCAGGCCCTCGATGTCGGTCTGCGCCAGGCCGTAGTCGGCGTTGAGACCTCCGGTGCCGTGGCTCTCGTTGACGGCCTCGTCCCAGGTCGGGGTCAGGCCGAGCTCCTTGCCGAGTTCGGTGAACAGGGCACCGTCGGTGTACGGACGGATGGTGACGTTGCCGCCATCAACCCAGCCGTCAAAGAACAGGAAGTCGGTGGTGGGCAGGTCAAGGGCAGCCACGTCCGCCTTGCGCTCGGCCAGGTGCGCGTCAAACTCGGCGAGAACCTGGGTGGCGCGCTCGGTGCGACCCGTGGCCTCGGCGATCAGCGAGAACACGTCCTTCATGTTGCCAACCGGGTCCTCCGGGTTGTTTCCGCGGGCGGCCAGGACGGGGACGTCGTGCTTTTCCAGCTGCGCGATGATCTCGTCGTCTGCGCTGAAAGCCTCAACGATGATCAGGTCGGGGTTGGTGGCGTAGAGCGCGTCGAGGTCGGGCTCCTCCCGGGTTCCGACGTTCTCCACACCCTCCGGCAGCTCCTCTGCGCTGATCCAGGTGCTGTAGCCCTCGGGGTCGGCCACGCCGACGGGGGTGACGCACAGGGTGAGGGCGTCCTCCACCTCCTGCCACTCCAGCACAACAACCCGCTCGGCCGGGGCGTCAAGCTCAACGGAGCGGCCCACGCCGTCGGTGAGGCTGACCGGGTCGGTGCTTGTTGCCGTGGTGTCGGCGGCGCAGTCGACGGAGGCAGCGGCATCGGTGGTTGCGCTGGAGTCCTGCTCAACCGTTGTGGTGCCGCATCCGGTCAGGGCGAGGGAGAGTGCGCAGACCGCGGCACCCGTCAGGGCGAGTCGTCGGCGGAGGGTCATGACTGTCTTCTTTCGTTGTGGGGTGGGTCAGTGGTGGGGTGGGTTAGTGGTGGGGTGGGTTAGTGGTGGGGTGGGTTAGTGGTAGGGAAAAGCTGTGTCTTGCCGCGTGAGTGGGGTGTCGCGGTTGGCGTGATGGCTGGCGCTGGCTATGGCTGGTCGCTCGCGGCGGTGTCGCGATGCGGAACGGGCCACATCGCCCCGAGCAATGCGCTGTTCCTCAGTCCACGCCTCTGCCTCCGGCATACCCAGCTCAGCTCAGCACGTGGTCACGTGTTGCACGCCTCATCGGTGAGACCGGGAGCGGGAATCGGCGTCTATTCGGTACCGGCCGGTCCCGCTGTCCCGGCTGACGGTGATGGGGATGCTGTACACCTCGCTCAGGATGTCGCCGGTCAGCACCTCGTCAACCGTTCCGGACGCGCGCACCCTCCCCTCGCTCATGAGGACAAGGCTGTCGGCGATGCGGGCCGCATGATCAAGGTCGTGAAGAACAACACCGATTGCCGTGTGCGAGTGATCGGCGAGGTCCCTGACCAGGTCAAGCGTCTGCACCTGGTAACGCAGATCCAGATGATTTGTTGGTTCGTCAAGCAACAGCACATCGGTCTGCTGGGCCAGACACACGGCAAGCCACACCCGCTGCAGCTCACCACCGGACAGCTGTGCCGCCGAGCGCTCAGCCATCGCCGTGATGCCCGTGACTTCAAGCGCGTCGTCAATGGCGGCGGTGTCCGTGGCGCTGAGCCCTCTGAAGGCGGCGCGGTAGGGCTGGCGCCCAAAGGCCACAATGTCCCTGACCGAGAGCCCGTCAACGGCGGGCCGCGACTGGGTGAACAGCGTGACCTCCCTGGCGAACTCCTTGCCGCTGAGCAGCGAGACGTCCGAACTGCCGGAGGCCGAGGTCAGGGTGATGTGACCTGCGGGGGCCGGGTGCAGCCTCGACAGTGAGCGAAGCAGCGTGGACTTGCCGCTGCCGTTGGGGCCGATCAGCGCGGTCACCTGTCCGGCCGTCACGCTGAGGTTGGCGTCCTCAACGGCGGGGTGTGCTCCGTAGCGCAGAGTCAGGCTCTGGGCGCGGAGGCCGGGGCGGGTGGGTGTGCTCACTTAGGACACCCTAAGAGGCTCTGCGTCCGACAGCAATCCGTAACTGCAGACAGCCGATTAGTTTTTCCGGACACGCTCCGCGCGGACAGCGGCCTGGAAAGACCCCGGCGTTGTTCCCATCACCCGGCGAAAAGCATCAATGAAGGTGCCGGTCTGGGCGTAGCCGATCAGCTCCGCCACCTCACCCACTTCGGTGCCCTCAGCCAGCAGCGACATGGCCCGATGCACCCGAACCGTCTGACGCCACTGGGCAAAAGACAGCCCTGTCGAGGTGCGGAACGCCCGGGTGATGGTCCGCTCACTGACGGCCATCTCGGACGCCCACCGCGTCAACGAGCGCCGGTCAGACGGGTCGGCGAGCAGGGCCTCAACGATGGGCACAACGGCCGCGTCACGGGGAACAGTGACGGCGAGCTCACGATCGGATGGCAGCAGAACATCAAAAACCACGGCCTCAGCACGCGCGCGCTGATCGTCGGCAATGGTGTTCTGGCCCAGATACATCAGCAGCGACTCAAGGACGGGCGTCATCACAACAACCGTCGCCTCATCACCGGGCAACGCCCCGCGCACGTCAGCAAAAAACGCGTCACACAGGGTGACCCCCGCGGTCAGGCGCCCCGAGTGGGAGCGTCCGGCGGGGAT
>JBQELM010000319.1:0-2118 GCA_052103915.1 Mycetocola sp.
CACGATGGCGATGCGAGGCGTCGACGGTGACGACATAAAAGCTCCTTTACTTCGGACGACCGGGGCGGCATAGACGCTTATCTGGTGTCGGTGGAGCTATTGTAGCGTCAAATCTTCCGCTTTGTGGAGGATTAATATTCCGCGTGTTTTCAACGAATATTTCGATTTTGCCTTCCTGTTTGCGTTTCTAATCATTCATATGTAGATTCTTTCTAAGTTCATCAGGAATGGCGAAGAGGCCGCAGACCGCACCGCGGGGTGGCCCCGAACATTTCTACAAAGGAGTAAAAATGACCACGACCCCGGCGATCGCCGACGCCCCCTATTTCGACATCTCGGATCCGTCCTTCTCCATGCAGTCCGAGGCTGTCCGTGACGCCCGCGAGCAGAGCTGGTATGCCCGCACCAACTACGGCATCGGCGTGCTGCGCTACGCCGAGGTCGCCGAGCTCTTGAAGAGCCCCAGCCTGAACCAGGGCAGCGCCAAGTGGCCCGACCACCACGGCGTCCACAGCGGTCTTTTCTACGATTGGTGGGTCAAGAACCTGCTCGTCCTCGAGGGCGAAGAGCACCACCGGATCCGCCGGCTCCTGAACCCCGCGTTCTCCCCGACGATGGCCCGACGCTTGGAGCCCGAGTTTGCGGTTCTCGCCGAGGAGCTGCTCGCCGACCTTGGCGAGCGCACCGAGATCGAGTTCGTCCGGGACTTCGCTGAGCCCTTCGCGACCCGCGCCCTGTGCATTATGCTCGGCATCCCCCAGGAGGACTGGCCCTTCATCGCGGAGCACGCAAACACCATCGGCTTCGCCCTCAGCGTCAGCATCAAGGAGGACATCGAGCGCATCGACGACGCCGTGCACAAGCTGTACGAATACGTCGAGACGCTCATCCAGGAGCGCCGGGGCGCCCCGGGCCAGGACGTCGTTTCCCGGCTGGTGCAGTTCTCCGAGTCCGGAGACAAACTCTCCGACGAGGAGCTACGCAACGCCCTCGTGCTGATGCTGTTCGGCGGCATGGACACCACCCGGAACCAGCTCGGCCTGCTCATCCAGACCTTCATGCGCAATCCGGAGCAGTGGGAGCTGCTCGCGGAGCAGCCGGAGCTCGCCCGCCAGGCGCTCGACGAGGGCATGCGCGTGAACCCCACGACGACCTGGGTCACCCGGGAAGCGAACGAGGACTTTACCTACCAGGGCCTCGCTATTGAAAAGGGCACCACGGTGCACCTGTTCACCCAGACCAGCGGCACCGACCCGCTGGCCTACCCGGACGGGACCATCGACATCGAGGCCACCGATCGAGCACCGCACCACACCCTGGGTGGGGGCGTGCACCACTGCCTGGGCCACTACATTGCCCGCGCAGACATGAGCGTTGCGCTGCCCATTCTTGCCCGGCACATGACCGACATTCGCAGCGCCGGCGGAGACGAGTGGCTGCCGGACTCCGGCAACACCGGGCCGATCCGCTTCCCCATCACCTTCACTCGACGCAACTAGCGTCACCGACTCACCTCAACGCTGAGAGAGGACCCACCTCATGAACACCACACCCGCCCTGCTCGACCTCGTCGAACGTCCCGCTCCGGCCGCAACGCGTCCCGGGAGTAACTTCGGGAATGCCATCCGAGACATCCTTGCCGACGACGGTGCCTTTGCTCGGCACCAGGAGGCCAACCTCCAGCCGGAGGTCATCCAGGAGCTGCGCCGCAAGATCACCGAGGCCGGCGTCAAATACATCTATTACATGATCCCCACCGTCGGCGGGCGAACCGTCGCGAAGGTGGTCCCGGCCGTGCACCTCGAGCGCAACCTGAAGAAGGGCATCGCGTTCCACCGCACCGCCCTCACCGACCTGCAGACCAGCCGCGAGGGCAAGCTCATCGGCGGTGGCGTCGCCGCGCGCGAGTTCTGGGCTCTGCCCGAGCCCGAGACCTTTGACGTGTTGCCGTGGGACACCGAGGTCGCCCGGATGTTCTGCACCGCCTACGAGCCTCCCCACCTTGACGAGGTCGGGGGGCGGCTCATGCAGTACGACGTGCGCGCCCTGTTCAATCGTGCCCACGCATCGTTCACCGAGCGCACGGGTCTCGAACTGCGCACCGGCCTGGAGCCCGAG
>JBQELM010000319.1:2128-3158 GCA_052103915.1 Mycetocola sp.
GAACTCGAAGGAAGATCAGAGCCCCGCCTATCAGGTCGAGAATCTCGAACGGATGCGCCCCGTCTATAAGAAGGTCATCACCTACGCCCAGTCCATGGGTTTCGACATGATCGAGGGTGACTACGAGGACGACGGCCAGGTCGAGCTGAACTGGAACTACGACAACGCGAATCTCTCGACGCAGCGGCTCACGGTCTACCGCCAGATCTGCAAGCAGGTGGCCCGCGAGCTGGGCATGGAAGCCAGCTTCATGCCCAAGCCCTACAACGGCAAGATGGGCAACGGTTGCCACCACAACATCAGCCTGTGGCGAGGGGACGAGAACGTCATCGAGGACGGTCGCGTGCAGCTGCACGTGACCGAAACCGCAAAGCACGCGATCGCGGGGATGCTCCTGCACTCGCCGGGCTCCATGCTCATCATGGGTTCCACGGTGAACTCATACAAGCGGTTCTGGGACATCGGCCAGTTCGCACCGGACTCCTGCAACTGGGGGCTGGACACCCGCGGGGTCGCCGTGCGCATCTCCTCCAACGGTCGGATGGAGTACCGCCTCCCCGACGCCAGCGTGAACCCCTACCTCTCGCACCTCTACCTGCTGGCCTCGATCGAGGACGGACTGGAACGCCAGCTCGACGCGGGCGAGCCCGAGGTGCAGACGGGCGACCTCGCCGGAGTGCAGCTGCCGCGCACCCTCGGCGAAGCGATTGAGGCCTTCCGCGCAGACGAATACCTCATGAGCGCCATGCCCGAGCAGCTCACCGCCCTGTACCTGGAACTCAAGGAGGACGAGTGGGCTCGCTACTGCGGCACCATCTCGCAGTGGGAGTTCGACCAGTACTGGGAGGCGATCCCGTGAGCCGCGTCATCCGACTCGCCTGCATCGACTCCGAGGCGCCGCCGCTGTTCCACCAGAGTCCGGACGGGATCACCCGCACCGGGTATGAGCCCGACGCGGCCAAGCTCGTCTTCGATCAGCTCGGCTACGAGATCCAGTGGGTCATGCTTTCCTGGGAAGACATGCTGCCCG
>JBQELM010000320.1:0-3150 GCA_052103915.1 Mycetocola sp.
CAGCGCCGATGATTCCGATGTTTAGCGGCTTGCCCACAGCAGGCCCCTTTCAATGATGGTGCGTACGTTGGGGTCGCGCAGGATCTCAACCCGGTGGCCCGGCGTTGACACAAAGATCCGGCCCTTGCCCCACTGACGGGTCCAGACGGCCGGTGAGGTCACCGGTCGGTTCCACGGGTCCCAGGGACGAACGGCCTGCGTCGTGGTGGCCAGAACGTCGTTGTACTCGTCGGACAGCACCCAGTACTGCTCCGTCACCAGGTCAAAGTCGCTGATGCCCTCCACAATGGGGTGGTCCGCCTTCTCCGGCACAATGTTGACCGTGTAGGGGACGTAGTTGTCCGACTGCTCTCCGATCAGTTCATCGGGGTGCTTGCCGGCGTGACAGGCGAACTGGCCGCCGATCATGTGCAGGTAGGCCTCGTTGTTGCGGTACGAGTCGGCAATTCCGCCGTGCCAACCGGCCATGCCTGTTCCGGCCTCGATGGCAGCACGAAGGCCCTCAAACTCGGCCTTCTCGATCGTGGTCATCGTGTTGCACTGCACGATCAGGTCAACGGTGGCCAGGTACTCGGCGTCAGCGTAGACAGCCGTCGACTCCTCAACACGAACGTCAAAGCCGTTCTCTTTCAGGAACGGAATGAACTCTTCCGTCGCTTCAACGGGCTGGTGTCCGTCCCATCCGCCACGGACGATCAGGGCCTTCTTCTGCGCGCTCATTCGGCGGCACCTTTCTGGTTGACGGCGGCCGTTGGGTCGACGGCCGTGTACGTGCTGTTGTCGGCGGCACTGCGCTCAACAGCGTCAAGGACCCGCTGCACCTGCAGCGCGTCATCAAACGACGGGGTCGGCTGTTCGCCGGCGCCGATGGCCCGCACCAGGTCAACAACCTGGTGGGTGAATCCGTGCTCGTAGCCCAGGCCGTGGCCAACCGGCCACCAGTTGCCCGTGTAAGGGTGGACGGCCTCGGTCACGTTGATCTTCCGGAAGCCCTGTGCGTGCTCGGGGTCGGACCCATCGTAGAAGTTCAGGGTGTTCATGTCCTCAAAGTCAAAGGCAACGGAGGCTTTCGAACCGTTGACCTCAACCCGGACGGCATTCTTGCGGCCGAGGGCAAAGCGGGTGGCCTCAAACACGCCAAAAGCGCCGTTGGCAAAGCGCGCCGTGAAGGCGGTTGCATCGTCAACGGTGACCTCGGCCATCTCGCCGTTTGCGTCGCCCACACCGCCAAGACCCAGGTGGTCTCCGGCGACAGGACGCTGGGTGACAAAGGTGTCGCTGAGCGCGGACACACCCTCAAGCGGGATACCCGTCACAAACTGTGCGGCGTCGATGATGTGAGCGCCGATGTCGCCGAGCGATCCGGAGCCGGACTTGCTCTTGTCCAGCCGCCAGCTCATGGGGGCATTCTCGTCGCTCAACCAGTCCTGAAGGTACTGGGCACGGACGTGACGAATCGAGCCGAGACGACCCTCGTCAACAAGCTGCTTGGCCAGGCTCAGTGCCGGGGTGCGGCGGTAGCTGTATCCACACATCGCGAATGCGCCGCGTGCCCGCGCCTCATGGGCGGCGGCCACCATCTCCTCCGCCTCAGCAACGGAGTTGGCGAGCGGCTTCTCGCAGAGAACGTGCTTGCCCGCGGCCAGCGCGGCAATGGCGATCTCCCTGTGCGTGTCACCGGGTGTGCAGATGTCGATCAGATCGATGTCGTCGCGTGTGAGCAGCGTGCGCCAGTCATCTGTTGACTCGGCCCAGCCAAAACGCTCGGCGGCGTCCGCGGCGCGACCCGCGTCACGTCCGGCCACCACAACCATCTCTGGTTGAAGCGGCAGATCAAAAAAGCGGTGGGCCGTTCGCCACGCCTGCGAGTGCGCAGCGCCCATGAACGAGTGGCCAATCATGGCGACGCGGATTTTACCTGTGGTCATTGGGGTCTCTCCCTTGTTGCGGGGATGGATGATGGGTCACGGCCGCCGGTCACGCCGACGGCCACGGGACGCATCGGATGGTGTTCGATGCGTCCCGGTGACGTCTTACTTGCCGATTCCGGCGGTCAGTCCGCCAAGCAGCTGCTTACGTCCAACGATGTAAAGGACAAGCAACGGCAGCGTTGACAGCACAACACTGGCCAGAACGGCGGGGATGTTGACGGTGAACTCACCCTGGAACATCCACAGCGACAGTGGAAGAACACGGGTGCCCGGGCTCTGCGTCAGCACAAGCGGGAACAGGAAGCTGTTCCACACCTGAAGGCCCTGGTAGATCGCCACCGTGACAAGCGCGGGGCGAATCAGCGGGAACGCCAAACGCCACAGCATCTGCCAGTCGTTGCACCCGTCAAGTCGCATGGACTCGAACAGCTCCTCAGGCACGTTGCGCATGAAGTTGTTCAGGATGATGACCGAGAGCGGGATGGCAAACGCGACGGACGGCAGGATGAGTGCGAGCAGGCTGTCGTACAGTCCGGCACGCGAGATCATCAGGTAGATCGGGATGATCGTCGCCTGGATCGGAACCGCAAGCCCCAGCAGGAACAGGGTGTTCGTCCAGTTGAGGAACCGGCTGCGTCCCCGGACGATGGCGTACGAGGCCATAAACGTCACCAGCAGAATCGGAACAACCGATCCGACCGTCACCAGGATCGAGTTGGTGAAGTACTGAAGGAAGTTGTTCTCCAGCACCAGGGCGTAGTTGTCGAAGCTCAGAGAGGTCGGCGGTGCCAGCGGGTTACCGCTAAAGAACGACGCCTGGTCCTTGAAGCTGGTGATGACAACGTAGTAGATCGGCAGGATGATGATGGCAAGCCACAACCATCCGCCAAGACCGGCCAGCCAGTTAGGCCGGCGACGCAGCTTTGACGTGCGGCCTGGGCCTCGACGGCGAGGACCGGAAACGGTCTCCGAAGCGCGCGTCAACGGTGCCTGTGGGTCGGCATAAACGCTCATATCACGCTCCGTCCATCTGGGAACTGGTCCGGTCCTTGCCACCAAGACGCTGCAGGAACAGCGCAAGGGCAAGACCGATCACAACAAGAATCACGCCCATCGCGCTGGCCGCACCCATGTCATTGGCCTTAAAGCCGGTGAGGTACATGTGCAGCGGCAGGAGGCGGGTGTCGTACCCCGGGCCTCCAGCGGTGAGGACAAAGAT
>JBQELM010000321.1:0-3140 GCA_052103915.1 Mycetocola sp.
GCACAGTACGGAGACGTGGAACAGATCGCGGGGATCAGCGCGGGGGGTATGCCCACCCGGGTGAAGTGCCTGCACGCACTGATCGGTCACGCGCTTGCTGCGGGCCCCGGCGTGAACCCGGTGGGCGACCGTGCGCTGGCTGCCTCCCGGTGGTCACCACAGGTCTGCGTCTGCCCCGACTGGTTTGCTGCGGACTGAGACCATGACAGGCGGTAGCGGGGCCACCCGGAGCGCACGCCTTCGTCGTCCGCGCGGTCGACGCGGCGTGCTGCGTTTGACCGCTGTCGCCGTCCCGTCGGTTCTCGCTGCCGGTCTTGTCCTCAGCGCGACGGCGTCACCCGCCGCAGCCGACGAGGCACGGGACGCCCAGTACTGGTTGTCCTCCTACGGCATCGAGGATGCCTGGAAAACCACCAGAGGCGAGGGCGTTCGGGTGGCCGTGATCGATAGCGGGGTTGCCGATGGCCCCGACGCTTTTGATGAGGCGGTTGTGGGCGGGCATGACGCCTCCGGTGTCGGATCGGCCAACGGACGTACCCCCGTCGGTCCAACGCCTGGCTCGGATCACGGCAGCTGGGTGGCGTCCCTGCTTGCGGCGCGCGGCACCGGTGACGACGGCGAGGACGGCGTGATCGGCGTGGCACCGGAGGCGGAGATCCTCTCCGTGTCACTTGGCTTTTCTGACAGCGGTTCGCCCATCGATTTCAGCGACCAGATTGTTGACGCTGTGACCTGGGCCGTGGACAACAACGCAGACGTGATCAACCTGTCGCTGACAACCAACACCAAGAGTTGGCCACGCAGTTGGGACACCGCCTTCCAGTACGCCGCGGACCATGACGTTGTGGTTGTTGCGGCGGCGGGCAATCGGGGAGCGGGAACGGACGTGGTTGGTGCCCCGGCCACCATTCCCGGCGTGCTCAGCGTTGCCGGTGTCGACCGCGGGGGCGAAGCGAGCGAGGACTCCTCAAGCCAGGGGATCACCATCGGGGTTGCCGCCCCGAGCGAAGAGCTGGTGGGTGTCTCACCTGACGGCACCGTTGTGCGGTGGGAGGGCACAAGCGGCGCCGCGCCCATCGTGGCGGGGGTCGCTGCGCTGGTGCGTTCCGCCCACCCTGAGCTCGACGCGGCAAACGTCATCAATCGGATCACACACACCGCGCGTCCCGGTCCCGACCAGGGTGCCGACGAGCAGAGCCCCATTTATGGTTTTGGTCTGATTGACGCCGACCGTGCCGTCAACGCGGATGTGCCGCGGGTGACGGCGAACCCGATGGGGAGCCTGGCCGAGTGGGTCACGACCTACCGGCCAGCAGCGGGGGAGGCCGGTGACGGTGCTGATACCGGTGACACGGTGCCGGAGACGGTTCCGCCCCTGGCGGCGGAGGAAGAATCCCCGTCTGCGTGGTTTTCTCAGGACGCCGTGACGTACCTTGTCATCCCGCTGGTGGTCCTCTCGGGAACTGCTACGCTTGTCGTGCTAGGGGCAATCGGTGCTATCCGGCATTTTCGGCGGGTCTCCGAAGAGGAGTAACCTGTTCCCGACCCCTGATGATCACGTAGGAGAGGCTTTTTCGTGCCCAAGATTCTCATCGTCGGCGGTGGCTACGCCGGTTTCTACACCGCCTGGAAGCTTGAAAAGCGACTCCGCGCCGGTGAAGCCGAAGTTACCGTCGTTGACCCGCTGCCGTACATGGCTTACCTTCCGTTCCTCCCCGAGGTTGCGGCTGGCTCCATCGAGCCGCGTCACGCGGTTGTCGCGCAGCGTCGTCACCTGAAGACGAGCAACGTCATTCGCGGCAAGGTTGTTAAGGTCAACCACGCCGAGAAGACCGCCATCATCGAGCCGAGCGTCGGTGAGCCGTACGAGTACCACTACGACCAGATCGTTGTGACCGCCGGTTCTGTTTCACGTACCTTCCCGATCCCCGGTGTTGCTGACACCGCCATCGGCCTGAAGTCGATCGAAGAGGCCGTTGCCATTCGCGACCGCGTCCTCGGCAACTTTGACCGTGCCGCCCAGCTTCCCGCCGGTCCCGAGCGCGACCGCCTGCTGACCGTTGTGGTCATCGGTGGTGGCTTCGCCGGTATTGAGGTCTTCTCCGAGCTGCGTTCCTTCGCCTCGGCGCTGATCAAGCGTTACCCGGAGATCAAGTTTGAGGACACCCGCTTCCACCTGATCGAGGCCATGGGCCGGATCATGCCGGAGGTGTCGCAGGAGACCAGCGAGTGGGTTCTCAAGAACCTCGCTGAGCGTGGCGCCAACGTGCACCTGAACACGCAGCTGCAGGACGCCACCGATGGTGTCATCAAGCTGTCGACCGGTGAGAGCTTCGAGTCCGACCTCATCATCTGGACCGCCGGTGTCATGGCCAACCCCGAGGTTGTCCGCACCACCGATCTCCCCGTTGAGGCCCGTGGCCGCATCCAGACCCGTGCCGACCTGCGTGTTGGTACCGAGGACGAGATCATCGAGGGCGCCTGGGCTGCCGGTGACGTCTCCGCTGTTCCCGACCTGACCGGTGGACTGCCGGACGGCACCTGCGTTCCAAACGCTCAGCACGCTGTCCGTCAGGGCAAGCAGCTGGCGAAGAACATTGTTGCTGTTCTGCGCGGCGAGGAGCCGACCAACTACGTGCACAAGAACATGGGTGCCGTTGCTGGTCTTGGACTGGGTACCGGTGTGTTCCAGTCCGGCAAGATCTCGATCAAGGGTTTCCCCGCCTGGGTCGCTCACCGTGGTTACCACGGTCTGGCCATCCCCAGCTGGGAGCGTAAGTTCCGCGTGTTCTGGGGCTGGTGGAACAACCTGTGGCTTGACCGCGACATCGTCTCGCTTGAGGCGACGCAGAACCCGCGTGCGTTCTTCGAGCGCTTTGCTTCACGCCCGAAGCCCCCGGTTGAGGAGGCAGCCCCTGCGGCCGCTCCCGCTGCCGCGGTAAACGCCGAGAAGCCCGCTGCAAAGAAGGCTCCGGCTAAGAAGGCTCCGGCTGCCAAGTCGACGACCGCTGCTGCGAAGAAGCCTGCTGCGAAGAAGGCTCCGGCTGCCAAGTCGACGACCGCTGCTGCGAAGAAGCCTGCTGCGAAGAAGGCTCCGGCTGCCAAGTCGACGACCGCTGCTGCGAAGAAGCCTGCTGCGA
>JBQELM010000322.1:0-3130 GCA_052103915.1 Mycetocola sp.
ATTCCACAGACATTGGCTTTGAGGAGACCATCGATCGCGTGATCGAGGTCATTCAGAGCAACGCCGTGTAGCACGGCACCACCCCGAGGAGACACAACATGGCCGATTTTGACGCGGACCGGATTGACGCGGACGACCGGCTGCAGGAACGCCTGGACGGGCTTGACGACGAGATGGTCGCCCAGCGCAGCAACACGCTGCGCGCGGGACTGCAGGAGTACGAGCTTGAAGACGAGGACTTTGAGGTCCTCGACGGCATCAGCGACGACCCCGACGCGATCACCTACATGCCGGCGCTGCCGGTTGTGGCCATCGTCGGTCGACCCAACGTGGGTAAGTCGGCGCTGGTGAACCGTATCCTCGGCCGCCGCGAGGCCGTTGTGGAGGACACCCCCGGTGTCACCCGCGACCGCGTCTCCTACCGTGCCGAGTGGAACGGTCGCCCCTTCACGCTGGTTGACACCGGTGGATGGGAGCCAGACGCCCGCGGTATCGACGCCTCCGTCGCCGCGCAGGCCGAGGTCGCCATCGACCTGTCCGACGCTGTGCTGTTTGTGGTTGACGCGAACGTTGGGGCAACCCGCACCGACGAGCACGTGGTGAAGCTGCTCCGCAAGGTCAACAAGCCCGTGTACCTGGTCGCCAACAAGATTGACGACGCCAGGCAGGAGCCGAACGCCTCCGACCTGTGGTCGCTTGGCCTGGGTGAGCCGCTTCCGGTGTCCGCTCTGCACGGCCGCGGTGTGGCCGACCTGCTTGACTCCGTTCTGGAGAAGCTTCCCGCCGTCTCCGCCGTCGCCAAGGACGAGGTCGGTGGCCCGCGCCGCGTCGCTCTGGTCGGTCGACCCAACGTCGGAAAGTCCAGCCTGCTGAACAAGGCCGCCGGCGAAGAGCGCGTTGTTGTCAATGAGCTCGCCGGAACCACCCGCGACCCGGTTGACGAGCAGATCGAGCTGGGCGGCCGCGTCTGGCGTTTTGTCGACACCGCCGGTATCCGCCGTCGTGTTCACCTGCAGCAGGGTGCCGACTTCTACGCCTCGCTCCGCACGAGCACCGCGGTTGAAAAGGCCGAGGTCGCCGTCGTCCTGCTTGACGTGACCGTGCCGATCAGCGTGCAGGACCTGCGCATTGTTGACCTGGTTCTGGAGTCGGGCCGTTCGCTTGTCATCGCCTACAACAAGTGGGACGAGCTGGACGACGAGCGCCGCATCTACCTGGAGCGCGAGATCGAGCGCGACCTGGCACACGTGTCGTGGGCGCCGCGCGTCAACATTTCGGCCAAGACCGGACGCCACCTGGAGAAGCTGGTTCCCGCCCTTGAGCGTGCGCTCGAGTCGTGGGACACCCGCATCCCGACCGGCAAGTTCAACGCGTTCCTCGCCGAACTCACCGCCGAGCACCCCCACCCGGTGCGCAGCGGAAAGCAGCCGCGCATCCTGTTCGGCACCCAGGCGTCCACCCGCCCGCCGACGTTCGTGCTGTTCACCACAGGGTTCCTCGACCCCGGCTACCGCCGCTTCATCCAGCGTCGACTGCGTGAGATCTACGGCTTTGAGGGCACACCCGTCGTGCTGAACATGCGTGTGCGCGAGAAGCGCAAGCGCTAAGCTCTGCGCCGTGCCTCGCTGAGTGAGCGCACTGATCGCATCAACCGCGGCATCCCTGAGGGGGTGCCGCGGTTGTTTTTTGGGGAGCGGAGCCTGTGGATGTGCGACCCGGTGGAGCCGTGGGCTGACGTACCGTTTCGGCCATGCGGAGATGGAAAGTTGGGCTCATTGGCGTTGCATCATGTCTCGTGCTGGTCGGCTGCGTAAACGGCAATGATTCCGCCAGTTTGGATCCTGATTCCAATGCTTCCGAAACGTCCATGCCACCGGCTAGTTCTCGCCCAACTAAAAGAAGCTCAGGTGGGATGGTCTTCAAGACTGATGACGAAGCGGCTCATGCCGCCAGCCGGGTTGTACAAATGGCGTTGACTGCAAAGTATGAGTTCGAGTCGACAGGCACAAAAGAGGCAGCTTCCCTTTACCTCAGCTTCTTCTACGGAGATGCGCTCGATTCTGCGATTAAGACGGTCGAATCTGTCGACAGCGATGCGGAGGCCCATAAAGACACTTTTGTCTTAAGCGAACTGATAGAGCGATATTCGATAGCTGGCGATCGTGATGGCAGCGATCAGGTCGAGGCGATTGTCATTACTGGTTGTCTGGACCTCGGCGGACCGGACGTTGCACCCTCTGCCGAACCAGTTGATGTCTATGTGGGAATCCGATCATCAGACGACGCAACAATCCAAGCGGTACGGGAGAGCGAAGGGGCTAGAAATTGCTAACGCGATCTCTGGGTCTGGCTACAGCGCCACTCCTATCCTTTTCCTTACTGCTTGGGCCGCAACTCACCAGAGAAAATGGTTCAGGCGCGGAGATCATCGACCGGGATGGGACCGGCCGTGTTTCGGTTGAAGTGTGGAACAGGGAAGACCCGATGGCGGTGAGTCCGAGGGGCGGTACGTCGCGAACCGACGAAAATCGAGGACCAGTAATCGACATCCCGATGGATACTCTGCGGTGGCGCTGGAACGGGAGCGAGAACAGCTTCGAGTTCCCGCGCGGAAGCACAGTCAGGCCTATGGGCAACGACATCGAGGTTATTGAGCGGTATTCGCGGTGTGCGTTTGAATCGTGTCCAACACCGGCACCGGCATCGCCCGAGCCCGAAGCAGAAACCGAGGCAGGTCCGGTCATGCCGTCGACGGCGCGGGAGGTCGCCGAGTTTGTGCCGGACGGCGGTGAGGTGACATCTGACCCGGAGGGGTTCGCCGTGGTGGGGGAGAAGAGTCGGTTTACCGCGTCTATTTCGGCAGGCACGGTTGATGCTGAGTTGTTGGGGCGGGCTGTTCGGGTTCGGTTTGAGCCGGTTGGGTTCCGGTGGGATTGGGGTGACGGTTCGCAGTCGCAGTCGCAGTCGCAGTCGCAGTCGCAGTCGCAGTCGCAGTCGGAGTCGGAGTCGGCGGGGCGTTCAACGTCGCACGTGTTTGAGGAGAGTGGGCGGGTGACCGTGTCTGCTGTTCCGAGCTACCGGGCATCGCTGGCCGTGGACGGCGGTGCGTGGCAGGAGCTGAGCGGGACGG
>JBQELM010000323.1:0-3119 GCA_052103915.1 Mycetocola sp.
CCCAGCGACTGCGTGAACGCGGTGTTGGTGTTCATCTGCATACGGAGACCAGCGCCGTCGAGCGCGGCAGTGCCGGTGTGACCGTGACGCTCGGCAGCGGTGAACAGATCCATGCCGAGCAGATTCTTGTGGCGACCGGCCGGACGCCGCGCACCACTGACCTCGGTCTTGACACCGTCGGCCTGACACCGGGGGACTGGATCCACACGGATGACACGCTCAGGGTTCCAGAGGTGCCCTGGCTGTACGCCGTCGGTGACGTGACCGGCCGCGCGCTGCTCACCCATCAGGGCAAATATCAGGCACGAGCCGCGGGCGATGTCATTGTTGCGCGCGCCACGGGGCAGCGGGTTGACGACCAGCGCTGGGGTCGGCATGTCGCGACCGCTGACCACGCGGCGGTTCCTCAGGTTGTTTTTGGTGAGCCGGAGGTCGCCGCGGTGGGACTCACCGCGGCGCAGGCCGAGCGGCAGAATCTGAACGTCGCGGTTGTTGACGTTGATCTTGCCTCAGCTGCGGGCACGGGCCTTCGCGAGGAGGGCGCACGCGGGCTGCTGCGAGCGGTGATTGATCGCGATACGCAGACGCTGCGCGGAATGACTGTGTTGGGTTCTGACGTAGCTGAGCTGATCCACGCGGCCACCATCGCTGTTGTCGGGGAGGTCCCGCTCTCCCGGTTGTGGCACGCCGTGCCGTCGTATCCGACCATGAGCGAGGTATGGCTGCGGCTGCTTGAGGAGTACGGACGGGACTCTGCTGCCTCGGCCTAGTCCGTGGGCAGCTCCAGCGTGAACGGAACGGCATCGCTCTGGGTGCCGTTGACCTGGAGCGTGAAGGCGTGATCTCCCGGATAGTAACGCCGTGTGGATATCGCTCGGAAGGAATGCTGAGTTCCAACCGCCCGGCTCTCACCGGGTGACAGCGTGACGGTGTTCAGCTTGAACGTTTTTGGAGTGGTTGTGCCGTTGGCGCGCTGGTGGTGGACGACGTAGTCAACGGCGAGCTTTGCCGGCTCACTTCCCGTGTTGGTCAGCGTGGCCGTCATCTCAAGGATGCCGCCAAACGGGATGACGGTGCTGCTCAAGTGTGGACCGTCGATGGTGAGCTGCGGTGGATGGAAACCCAGGACGGCCAGGGCGGCGGGGTCTCCCCGTTTGATGAGGGTTCGGAGTGCGTGTTTGACCAGAGCCGGTGTTGTTGGCGCGGGATCGGCCAACCATCGTTCGGCGGTGGTGAGCACCAGGTCAGGGTTGTCGCGACTGAGGTCGTTGAGGTGGTTGGCGACGGAACGGCGTACGTACTCGCTTGAATCGGCGTGGAGACGGTCAAGGATCGGCAGCGTCAGTGCGGGTGAGGCGGCAAGGGCGGGCACACGCAGTCCCCACGGCAAGAACAGACGGGTCCCCTCTGATGCCAGACGCCTGACGTGCTCATCCGGTGAGGAGGTCCAGCTCAGTGCACGCTGCAGAGCAAGCTCACGGTTGTGCCTGAGCAGGATCCTGATGGCCCATTCCGAGGTGAGTCGTGAGGTCAGCTCAGCGAGCAGGTCAAGCGCGTCGCTGACGTTGGCGTCGTCGGCGCTGCGCACGGCTGATTGTGCAATGGCCTCTGTGACGGGCCAGATCTGCCAGCCGCTCATACCCACCTCGTCCGCGCGAGCGGCGGAACGAATGACCGCGGCGAACTCGGGATAGGGCGCGGGCAAATCGGCCTGGAGCGCGGCACTGATCATGTCTGTTCGCTTGCGGAGTGTTGTTCCGCTCACGGCCTCGCCAACACTCTCCAGCTGGGGAAGCGCCGTTCCGGCAGGGACGGCGGCTCTGACCGCGGTGAGGAGCAGGGCGACGCGGTCGGCGCCAAGAAGCTCGTCGGCAAAGGGCATGTTTGTGTGCTCCGGGGGATCGTGGGGTGGTGGCGTGCTGAGATGAGGGCGTCGGTTGTCGCGAGCTCGGCGGTGTGACCCACCGCTGAGGCACACGGTTAGGGCAGGGTGTGGCCGGCGGCTCGGTACAGCGAGTACCACTGCTGGCGGCTCAGGGTGATGTCTGTTCCAGCTGCGGCTTCTGTGACCCGCGCCGGCGAGGTGGGTCCCGTGACGACCTGAATATTGGCCGGGTGGGTGCTGATCCACGCCGTCGCGATCCCGAGCGGTGTTGAGCCAAGGTCAGAAGCGAGCCGGTCAAGCTCATCATTGAGGGCGGGGTAGTTCTCACGATCGCCAAGGAAAACGCCTGTTCCTGTGCCGCTCTGGAACGGTGACCAGGCCTGAAGTGTGATTCCGGTGAGCCGGGCGTGGTCAAGAATCCCGCCATCCCGGTTGATCGATCCGGGCTCTGAGGCGATGTTGGCGTTGATTCCCGAGGCGATGAGTGGCGCGTGGGTCAGGCTCAGCTGAACCTGATTCACCACAAGAGGTTGGCGAACCACACTGCGGAGGAGCTCGATCTGGCCGGGCGTGTGATTGGACACCCCAAAGTGCCTGACCCGGCCGGAGCGGTGCAGTTCATCAAACGCGGCGGCCACCTCATCGGGCTCAACCAGGGTGTCAGGACGATGCAGAAGAAGGACATCCAGGCGATCAGTCTGCAAAGCCGTCAGGCTCTCGTCCACGCTGCTCAGGATGTGGGCGGCGGAGAAGTCATAAAACCCCGGCCTGATACCCACCTTGCTCTGCACGACCATGCCGTCGCGTTCTGCGGCGCTCCAGTTCAGCGCTGAGCCCACCCGGCGTTCAGCGGCATGGGGGGAGCCGCCGTAGATGTCTGCGTGGTCAAAGTAGGTGACACCGGCATCGCGGGCTGCGGCAACCAGCTCACGGATCTGCTCATCGGAGAGATCCATCACGCGCATCAGCCCTGCGATCACGCTTGACACGGTCAGGTCGGTCTGGGGGAGTAACTGGGTCTTCATCGGACATCCTTGGCATCAGAAGGGGGTGTGAAGCCAGACGACTTCTCTGGAAAGAGCTTAGGTGGTGCCACCGACACCGGCTCTGGACGCCACAGGGTCTCGGCGCCACAGGCTCTGGACGCTACCGGGGTGAACCGGAAAGCGGCGGGTGAACCCACCGATTGAACGGTGGGTCGCACGCCGCTGTGATGAGTACCGCGCGAACGGTG
>JBQELM010000324.1:0-3089 GCA_052103915.1 Mycetocola sp.
TGTTTGCCCGTCACATTGGGCTCAGGGTCGAGGGCTAAGCGCCAGGGGCTGGCATAGTGGCATCAGCATGAACCAGCCCTCACCCCGCCCCCGCCGGTCATCGGTCACGATGGCCGACGTTGCCGCGCACGCCGGTGTCTCCCGGGCGTTGGTGTCGCTGGTGGTGAGGGACTCCCCGCTCGTCTCGGACGCCAAGCGGGCGGCGGTGCACGCCTCCATCGCCGAGCTGGGCTACCGGCACAATCAGATCGCCAGCAGGCTGGCGGCCTCGTCAACCCGCACGCTTGGCCTGCTGCTGCTTGACCTGCACAACACGGTGTACGCCGACCTGCACGACGGTGTCATGGAGGTGACCGAACCGGCCGGGTATCAGGTGCTCCTCATCGCGGGGTCACGGGATCCGGAGCGTCAGCGTCAGGCGATCAGCCGACTGGTTGCCATGCAGGTCGACGGGTTGATCCTGGCCGCCTACACCGGAACCGACCAGGAGCTTCGTGGCTTGGTCGGTGAGATCCCCGTTGTGGTGGCCAACCGCCGTCTGGACGCACCGGGCATCGATAGTGTCTACTCCGACGACGCCGCCGGGATGGAGCAGGCGATCAGCCATCTGGAGGCCGCAGGACACAGCCGGATCAGCCACATCTCTGCGCCGTCAAGCCAACTCTCTGACCGCCGTCGCGACGGCTACATCAGCGTGATGGTGGAGCACGGCCTGGTCCCGCACGTGGTGGAGGGGGATCTGACCGAGGCCGGGGGTCGTCGGGCGACGGCAGACATCACCGCCCACTCCCCCGCACCCACCGCGGTCATCGCGCACAACGACGTCACGGCCGTTGGCCTGCTGAGTGGTCTTCAGCAGATCGGGACGGCCGTGCCGGAGCAGATGGCGGTTGTCGGCTTTGACAACACCCAGCTGTCGGCCGTGGCCGCCATCAACCTGACGACTGTTGACCAGCACGCGCGCGAACTGGGGGCGGTGGCCGCGCGGATGATGATGGAGCGACTGGCAGATCCGGCGCTGCCGTCACGTGCGATTGCTGTGCCGCCCACGCTCATCGTCAGGGGCAGTACGCGGTCCTGATCGCGACGAGCACACAGCCGTGGCCGGTGGAAACTCGCCCGCATCTCCGCCCCGGGGATGCGCTCAGCGGTGACCGGCAGCGCACCCTCCGCGATGAGCGCGGGGAACTCTCTCAGCCCTGGTCGCCCGCACGCAGGCGCGCCAGTCGGCGGTTGTGCGGAACCGGAACAAAGACGGCACCAACAAGCGTGGCCACAAACACGCCAACGCCCCAAAGCGACAGATCCGATCCCAGCCAGAACAGCCCGGCAATGACAAACGGGACCCCGCCCACCCGCAGCCAGGTGGCCAGCCGTGAGGTCAGTGGCGCGCTGCCCATCAGCGGAATGTGGAAGCCCTCGTTCTCTTTCACCGTCACAACCATGGAGGCCAGGTAGAGCCCACACCCCACGGCAAGCAGGGCCCAGGCCAACGCAATCGTCATGGTGCCATCCAAGCGCGACGGCGCGAACCGGTCAATCTGGCCGCTCGCCGGCCTCGCTCACGGAGCGCGTTCGCCTCAGTCAAGGAACGCGGTGATCGCCGTGTTGACGGCACCGGGGTTTTCCTGGTGGCAGAGGTGGCCAGCGCCGGGAACGACGACCGTCACAGCCGCTGAGCTCCGTGCGGCAATGCGGGCGTAGACGCGGTCAAGCGTGGCCGAGTACTCGTGCTCGCCCCTGATCAGAAGCAGCGGCTGGCGGTATCCGTCAACCGGGTGTTTGGCCGCGGACCCCGAGCGGCCCAGCTCAAGGAACGTGGTTTTCCCCGCCCGCAGGTGTCCTCGCTCTACCTCAGCCCTGAGCGCGGGGTCGCCGGTCGCCACCCTGGCACTGAACCGGGAGAACCAGCGCCACGGCAGCACCCGGACAACGCCACTGGTGACGGCAACACGCACCCGCTCGGAGCGGTCGCGGGGACCGTGCTGGTCGTAGCAGCCGATGAGCACAAGGGCCGACACCAGGTCGGGGTGCCGCCAGGCCAGCTCCTGGGCAATGTGGGACCCGAAGGAGTGCCCGATCAGAACCACATCAGCGATCCCCCTCTCGCTCAGGAACGCGGTGAGGTCGTCACAGATGCCGGTGATGCTGGCCGGGACTCCACGCTCCGCGACGGCGTCGCCCTGCCCGCGAAGGTCGGGGATCAGGACCGTGTAGCGCTCGGGGATGGCGGCCAGCTGGGCGTCGAAGCTGTGGTGGTCGGCACAGGCACCGTGCAGCAGCAGGACCGTTCCCTCGCCGGTCCCCTCGCGTTCCCAGACGGGCATGTGGTTGCCGTTGTGGTCGCTGGTGCTTCGGCGGAGTGGGGGTGGGGCGGGGTGCATGCTGCTCGTTCCGTGTGGGGGCCGGACCCATCCGACCACGGGTACGGGTGGGCGTCAACAGGGACCTGCGGCGGCGGCGGGACCGGGGCAAAAAACAGACTTGACCACCGTCACTTAGTGCGCTCTAATTGCCCTGTAGGAATTTGTTAGAACAAATCAGGGTGCCTGATCACCCCGGACTCACTCAAGGACGATGATGACCGAAAACTCCGCTGCCGCAGCGCACACAGAACAGACAAACCCGGGCCTGCGCATCGGAACGGCCCCCGACTCCTGGGGCGTCTGGTACCCGGAGCACCCGCGCCAGATCCCCTGGGACCGCTTCCTCGACGAGGTCGCCGCCTCCGGATACCACTGGATCGAACTGGGCCCCTACGGCTACCTGCCCACCGACCCCAACCAGTTGCAGGACGAGCTCGCCAAGCGCGACCTGGCCCTCTCCGCCGGAACGGTCTTCACCGGCTTCCACAAGGGTGACGAGCAGTGGGCTCGCGCCTGGGACCAGGCCGTCCAGGTGGCCGGACTCGCGGCAGCGGTTGGCGCCGAGCACATCGTTGTCATCCCGGACATGTGGCGCTCCGACGCCACCGGAGAGGCCCTCGAGCCTCGCACGCTCAGCCCGGAGCAGTGGGATAAGCTCGCCGCTGGCCAGGAACGACTCGGCAAGGCCCTGCTCGAGGAGTACGGCGTGAAGCAGCAGTTCCA
>JBQELM010000325.1:0-3089 GCA_052103915.1 Mycetocola sp.
ACACACCGCCACATCGACTCCCCCCACCGCACCAGCACCCGGCTCCGGCTCCGGCTCCGGCTCCATCCTGCGGCAGCCCATCGCGGTCTGGGCCATTGCCTTCGCCTGCGCAGTGTCATTCATGGGCATTGGGCTTGTTGACCCAATCCTGCCCGCGATCAGTCGCGAACTTGACGCCAGCCCGTCACAGACGATGCTGCTGTTCACCAGTTACCTATTCATCACCGGCATCGCCATGTTCTTCACCGGCTGGGTGTCGTCGCGACTGGGCACACGACGGACACTGTTGGTTGGCCTTGCCCTCATCGTTGTTTTTGCCTGCCTGGCCGGCCTGTCCGGCAACGTGACGGAGATCATCGGATTCCGTGCGGGCTGGGGACTGGGCAACGCGCTCTTCATCTCCACCGCTCTCGCCGCAATCGTTGGTGCGGCCAGCGGCGGCAGCGGGCAGGCCATCATTCTCTACGAGGCCGCCCTGGGCGTCGGCATGGCGGTTGGACCGCTGCTGGGTGGCGCCCTCGGCTCGGTGTCCTGGCGCGGACCATTCTTCGGGACGGCCGCGCTCATGTTTATCGGATGCGTAGCGATTTTTGTTCTGCTGCGTGAGCCTGCCAGGGGCCACCGGTCCGGACGCTCGGGCACGACCGCGTCCGCTGCCGACGCCGGGGCCGCAGCCGGCACCGCGGCTCACACGGAGCGGATCTCCGCCCTCGCCGGGTTCCGAGCCCTGCGCAATCCAGCGCTGCGCACCCTGGCCCTGACAGCGGTGTTCTACAACTTTGCGTTCTTCACCCTGCTGGCCTACAGCCCCTACCCGCTTGAGGCCGCGGCAGCGCAGGCGGGCGGAAGCTTTGGCGCACACGAACTTGGCCTGGTGTTCTTCGGCTGGGGTCTGGCCCTGGCCGTGACCTCCGTCCTGGTGGCCCCGGTGCTCACGCGACGCCTGGGCCTGCGCCCGGTCCTGTTCAGCATGCTTGGCCTGCTCACACTCGGCATGGCCGGGATGGCTCTCGCAAGCACATCCGTTGCCATCCTGACCACCCTGATCATCGTCTGCGGCCTGTTCCTTGGCATCCTCAACACAGCACTGACTCAGACGGTCATGGAGGCGACCGACCTGCCCCGCACCGTTGCCTCATCCACCTACAGCGGCGTGCGGTTCATCGGCGGAGCCATCGCCCCGGCCGTCGCGGGCGGCATTGCTGACGCACTCGGCGCCGGCGCACCGTACTGGGTCGCTGTCGCCTCGCTTGTGGTGTCCATCGGCGTGCTGATCGCAGGCGGTCGCCACCTGAGCGGCGTGGGCACCAGCGCTCACGAGAGTGCCGTCGAGGAGGCGCAGGCGATCACCCTGGGCGACGAGTAGCAACACAACGAAGGCCCCCGAACGGTGAACCGTGTGGGGCCTTCGTGTTGTTCGGACCTCGCGGTCGGGTCAGTCGCCCTGGACCGGTCAGTCCTCACGGGGAGACGTCGCGATCGAGTGAGTCGTCACGGTCGGGTCAGTCGTCGGTGACCTGGATGTCAACGGTGATGTTGCCGCGGGTGGCGTTGGAGTAGGGGCAGACCTGGTGCGCGGCGTTGGCGAGCGCCACAGCCTGATCGTGGTCAAGCTCGGGGATGGTCACCTCGAGCAGGACAGCCAGCTGGAAACCGCCCTCGCCGTTGGGTCCGATTGAGACGCGAGCGCCGACGGTTGAGTCGGTGATCGCCACCTTCTGCGCGCGGGCAACACTCTGCAGGGCGGAGTGGAAGCAGGCGGAGTATCCGGCGGCGAACAGCTGCTCGGGGTTGGTGGCCCCGCCCGCGCCACCCATCTCCTTTGGCACCCGAACGTCGGTGTTGATGAGGCCGTCCGTCGTGGCGACGTGACCGTTACGACCGTCTCCGGTTGCGAGTGCTTCAGCGGTGTAGAGGGTCTCCATGAGCTGTCCTTTCTGCCCGGGATCACCGGGATATGCGGCGCACGCCGAACGGGCACGGTGGCCGGTCGCGGGGAGCGGGGAACCGAAACGGTTCACCCCGAGCCTCCTCCCGGTTTCTGGGTGTCAGCCGAGTGTGTCGACCGCTCACTCCGCCAGCGAGATCAGTCCGCCCGTGATCAGCCGGAGTCCGGCGTCGATGGTGTCGCCCGGCTCACCCTGGCCGCGCTGGGCCCAGCCGAGGATGGCGGCAAAGAGCGCGGCAAAGACAGCCGCGGAGCCCACCTCGACCATGGGGTCGTCGTCCGCGCGTCCCAGCACTCGCGCAATGGGTGCGCGCATCATGACCGCCATCTGCTCCAGACGTGGTGCACCGTGCGAGCGCAGAGCGGGGTACCGCCCGATGAGCCGGAGTCTGGCGGTGCTGAGCGGCGCGGTGTCGGAATCAAAAGCAACGTCAAAACCAGCGGTGATGCTGTGCCGGAGTTCCGCCAGCCCCTGCTCGACCGGCGTCCCCGGCGTCCAGGTGGACAGCGCCAGGTCCAGGCGCTCGGTGATGGCGGTGCTCACCTCGCTGAAACCGCCCCAGACCAGTTCACCCTTGGACGGGAAAAGCCGGAAAAGCGTTCGACGACTCACCCCGCAGGCCGCCGCCACGTCGTCCATGGTCACCTCGTCGAAGCCGCGCGACTCAAAAAGCTCCAGCGCCACCCCGGCGATCACGGCCGGGTCAGCGGTCGCCGGACGCCCCCTGCTGGGAGTACTCGACATTCACATTCCTCTTTCTGGCACTGAGTGCTATAAATGGCGGTGAGGTCACACCAGACCTCGGGACCCACCAGATCCGAATACCAAGGACGGTAGTTATGACAGACAACGCCCCCACCACCCGCTTCGACGGCTCGACCGTCATCGTAACCGGCGCAGGGTCAGGAATCGGCCGCGCCACCGCGCTCCGCCTGCTCACCGAGGGCGCAACGGTGATCGCCACCGACGTCATCCCCGACCGGCTCAGCTCCCTCAGCGACGAGGCAGCACACCCGGCACTGCGCACCGTTGTCGGTGACGTGACCGCCGAGGCCACCATCAACGACATCCTCACCGCCGCCGACGGCCGCGTGAACGGCCTGGCCAACATCGCCGGAATCATGGACGGCTTCCTGCCGC
>JBQELM010000326.1:0-3087 GCA_052103915.1 Mycetocola sp.
CCGTGCTGGAAGCTGTCATCGCCGAGAGCGATCACGGAGTAGTCCTTGCCGTCATCGCCCTCCTGCGTGTCCACCTCAAAAGGAACGTCACCGCCCGTGCCGTCCGTCACCGTGATGTCGGAGGGCCCAATCGCCGCGTCCTTGTAGTCACGCGGGATCCCCCGAATGATCCCCCTGTTCTGATCGGTGTCAGGGAACACGGCGGTCCAGTCCTCAACAACGTGCGCCTCGGCTCTGCCGTCCGGTGTTGCACCCAGCGTGATGCTGATATCGGCGTCGCTGTAGAAAAAGTCGTTAACGTCGGCGTGCGCGGGCGCGCCCACACCCGTCAGGATGGCGGCCACCGCACCAGCCGCAAGAATTCCGTAGACACGTCGAGGGCTCGGGGTTCTCATGCCCTCAACCGTAGCGACCCAACGCGAGGATGCCACTGCCGACGTTCAGGCCGATCTGCAACACTTGACCCATGCTCTCCGCCCGCCAGTCCCGCCTTGCGCGCGGTCTCACGGCGGCGACCGTCGCGACCTACGTCGCCCTGAGCTTCCACGTTCTTGCCGGAGGCGAGCCGCCAGCAATCGCGGGGACCGTTGTCCCGCTCATCCTTGCCTCCGCCGTCTGTGTGCCCCTCGCCGGGGCACGATGGACACCACTGCGACTCGGATTCGCTGTCGCCGTGTCGCAGCTGCTCTTTCACCAACTCTTTACGCTCGGCACGCCCTCCCACCTCGTCACTCGCGGTGCGGGCGGTCACCACGGTTCAGGCGACACCGTTAGTTTCAGTGCCGTACACAGCTCAACGACACCAGGCCCGTCCGCAGACTCGCCCCTGATGCTTGGCATGCACCTTCTTGCGATGGCGACAACCGTCCTCATCCTGAGCTGGGCCGGTCACGCAGCCAGGCAGGTGATGACGGCCCGACAGCGCGTCCGCCGCCTGTGTGAGCTCATCTCCGGTGCGGCACCCGCGCTGTTCGACTGCCCTCAGCCGGTCAGCTCCTCCGTGTCCACGCCGCTTACGCCCCAGCCAGGGCGGGCCATCGCCGCGCCACGTGCCCCGCCGGCGTCCGTGCTCTGCCCCGTCTGACGGGGCGCACACCGCTTGTCCCTGACCGCGGATCACAATGACTCCCTCAACGGCGGTCTGATCCGCACCGGTCCACACCACGTCGATCGCGGCCATGCCGCTTCCCCCACGCGGCTCAGCCGCCCCATCAGCAAGGAGCACACCCGTGCACACCATGTCCCGCCGCCGCCGTGCGGCCATCGCCGTCACCGCTGGAGCATTCCTCGCCCTCGGATTTGCCGTTCCTGCCCAGGCGCACGACCAGCTCATTTCAAGCACACCCGCCGAGGGCGAAACCCTGGAAACCGCACCGGCAGAAATTGTCACCGTCTTCTCCGACAACGTGCTCGACACCGGCGCAACGCTCATCGTGACCGACGCGTCGGGAGAGAACCGCGCCGTCGGAGACCCCGAGATCAACGGCGACACCGTCAGTATCGAGGTTGACCAGGACAGCATGGTCGCCGGTGATGCCACGGTCGCCTGGCGCGTCGTCTCCTCCGACGGTCACCCCATCGAAGGCGTCATTGCCTTCAGCGTCACGACGGGCGCTGAGGAGACCCCCGCCGCAGCGGAAACCGAGTCCGCGACGGAGACGGCCCCCGCCGAGGACCAGACGATGACAACGCAGGCCAGCGACACAGCGACACCAGCCGAAACCGCAGACGACTCCACCGGCTCAGGACCACTGCCGTGGGTACTGGGCGGTGTTGCGCTGCTCGCGGCCGTCGCCGTCCTCATCGGCGTTCTGCGCCGCCGGTCGCCGCAGGGCCCCAACAGCGCAGACGGTGCCAACGGCCCACAGGCCTAAGCGAGCACCCAGGGGTCGACGAGCCCGCTCGCCGACCCCCACGCACACAGCACGACGGGTGCCCCGGTTAACCCCGGGGCACCCGTCGTGCTGTGTGCGTGACAGCGCAGCGCTACTGAGCGATGGCCTCACTCAGCTGGGGTACAACGTGCGTGAGGGCGTACTCCGTTGCCAGAACCGAACCGATCGAAAACGCCTTTGACTCAAGCTCGTTCGACATCACAACCGAGTGTCCAGCGGCAACGGCGGGAAGGTCCTGGAACAGCTTCTCGCCGGTCGCATCCTCGGCCGTGACTCCAATGAGGAAGGTGACGATGAGGTCGGAGTCAAGAATGCTCAGGTCCTCGCTGGGAACGGGAACGGTGAACGCACCCTCAGCATCGATGGCCGCAATCGAAGGGTTCTGCACGAAGCCCAGCTGCTCAAGGAAGCTGGTCCGCGAATCCCCGCTGACGTAGGCGCTCCACCCGTCGGTTGTCAGAACAGCGGCGGTGCTGGTCGCCCCATCAAACTCGGGGTGCTGCTCACGCTGGGCGGCAAAGGAGGCGTCAAGCTCCGTCATGAGTGCTGTGCTCTGGTCTGACAGCCCCAGTGCCTGGCCGATCATCGTCATCTGCTCCTCGGTTGAGGCCAGGTAGTTCTCCCCGCCCTCGGGAATACCGACCGTCGGTGCGATCTCGCTCAGCCGCTTGTACCGCTCGGCATCACCACTGCTCTTCACATCAAGGATCAGGTCGGGTTTCAATGCGAGGATCGATTCGTACGACGGCTCAAGCGTTCCGATGATCTCCGGCGCGGTGTCGTACAGGTCCTCGGCCCATGGCCCCACACCCGACCCACCAAACGCCAGCCAGTCCGACGCCCCAACCGGCTGAACGCCCAGCGCGAGCGCGGCCTCCGCGTCGCCCCACCCAAGCGCAACTACCCGCTCCGGTCTGGCGTCAACGGTCACCCCGCCAAACGCCGTGTCAACGGTGGTGGGAAACGCATCGCCCGCCGCGTCGGCCTCCGCCCCCGCTGAGGCTGACCCTGCGTCCGTTGGCGCACCGGAGCAGGCGGCAAGGACAGCAACGGCTGTGGCGCTCACGAGAGCGAGGATCGTGCGCCGAGCACGGGTACGTCGAGTGGG
This sequence comes from Mycetocola sp., assembly GCA_052103915.1. GTDB lineage: Bacteria > Actinomycetota > Actinomycetes > Actinomycetales > Microbacteriaceae > Mycetocola_B. The sequence goes on from JBQELM010000326.1 coordinate 3,004, forward strand.
CGCGGACGGAGACGTGGACGGAGACGCGACCGGTAGATGAGTGCTCATAATGACAGGCCTTTCGTAGCGGCGAGAGTCGGGGAC
>JBQELM010000327.1:0-3087 GCA_052103915.1 Mycetocola sp.
CGATCGGTGAGCCTGTTCAGGGCCGTGATGGCGACGGGCTCGACGACGGCGGTCCGCGTGTGGCGGATGACGATGAGCTCGTCACTATTCCGGATGCGGCGCTTCGGGCCGCACTGCACGCTAAAACCGGTTCGGACGAGCCCACTCGGGGTGGTCTTCGCCGGATCACCACCCTGAATATTTCCGGGACAGATGTCAGTGATCTGACCGGTCTTGAGTATGCAACACGCCTGTCTGACTTTGAGTTCAATAGGACAATTGTGAGCTCGCTTGATCCGATTAGCGGCCTCACCGGCATGCGTTATTTGTTCGCAGCCAATACTCCGCTTGATTCCGCCGGAATATCGGCGCTTTCTGGAATGCCGCTCTTGAACTATGTCAGCCTCAACGCAACTGAGATTACCGATATCTCCGCCTTCAGTAACGCACTGAACCTTGTACGTCTTGAGATCGCGAACACCCGCGTAAGCACACTCGAACCACTGAAGAACTCGGTCACGCTTGGTGAGATCTACTTCCAGAACACCGAGGTGTCTGATGTACAGCCGCTGTCTGGGCTGACAGCGCTTCGAACGCTGTCCGGCCCCTACACTCAGGTTCGTTCCCTCGCGCCGGTGGCCGGGTTGCAGCAGCTTTCCATTCTTAACGTCAACGGGGCGCGGGTCACTGACCTGTCCATGATCAACAGTTGGCCTGCACTGAAACAGGTTGGCTTCCGGAACCAGACGGTTGAAGGCGGAGACGCGTTTGTCTCGGTCTCGGAGGACAGCTACCGGAGGACAGACACCTCAGCACTTTTTGACATGCCGGACGACGGCGTTGTTGTGCCAACCGATGGCGCTGAACCCCTGGACGGCACGGGCGCGCTGTGGCGTGACGTGGATCCGAGCGCCGACAAACTGACAGCGCTGTTCTCGTACAATCTTGAACGTGGTGCGACCTACACCGCTCAGCTCAGCTATGCGGTTCACCCGGCAGAATATGTTGATGTTCCGCCAGCTCAGGCGAACGTTGGTACACCGTTGAAGGCGCAGCTATCCACGACCCCGGGGTTTGAGGGCGGAGAATTTGTCCGTGCCGACGGCGGCATCCCTGGCGTTGACGTTGACCCCTCTGGTGCGCTGCGCGGCACACCGAGCGAGGCCGGTGTGTTCGAGTACGCCATCGCCAGGTACGACGGCCATGGGAATGCGGTGGTCGGGAACTTCATCACCACGGTGTCTGGACCGCTCTCGGATGATGATTCAGATGACGATGGTGCTGATCCGGGTGCTGAGCCTGGCGAGGGGGCGGACACCAACGGATCACGCGACTCCTCGGGCCACGCAGACGTGGCGGCACACGGTGATTCCTCGGGGAACAGTGACGGCGCGGCGGGGTCAGCGTCAGGGAACACAGTCAACTCAGGTCAATCCGGACTGGCGAATTCAGGTGCGCAGGACGTCGGCTTCCTCACAGTCGCTGGCGCCGTGTTGATTGGTGCTGCTGTCCTTCTCATGATTCGTCGGCGTGTGGCGCGCTAACCGAGCATGAGTTGTTGATGCGCGTCATTGACGGTCGCGAGGGGCGGGGCGTACAGCCTCGCCCCTCGCGCTGTCACAGGATTCCCTCCCCAGGGCAGAGCGTGATTTTGTCACCTCTTTTCCGCGCGGCGAGCAGGGAGTCGCTGAGCCGCGGCTTAGCCTAGGTCTGATGTCTCCCCGAGTTACAGCGATTGTTGTCGTCCATTCCGGTTTTGGCCGAGACGGCTCAGACCACCTCAGTAGCACTCTGACCGCACTGGGGGAGCAGTCGCGCCGTCCAGATCGGCTTGTTGTTGTCGCGACGGGAACCCCAGACACGGTTCTTGACACGGCCCGCGCCTTCGCGCCAACGCAGTTGGTGACGGCGCCAGACAGCCTGCCGTTTGGTGCGGCAATTGCCCTGGCCATGCGCTCACTCCCTGATGTGGCTGCGGATGAGTTGCTCTGGTTCCTCGCACAGGACTCGGTTCCTCGGCCCGACGCGCTACGCACACTTGTGGGAGCACTGGAAACAGCCCCGTCGGTTGCCATTGCGGCGCCGAAGGTCCTTGATGGCAATGACCCGTCGATGATTGCCAGTTTTGGGCAGTCGATCACACGCTTTGGTGCTCGGGTTGATCTGGTCACCGACGAGATGGATCAGGGCCAGCACGATGACAGCAGCGATGTGCTTGGTGCGCAGGCCACTGCGATGCTGGTGCGAGCGTCAGTGTTCAGCGAAATCGGCGGTTTTGACCCGGCACTTGTCTCGTTTGACGGGGGCATTGATCTCAGTATTCGTGCGCGATTGGCCGGGCACCGTGTTGCCGTTGCGCCGGCAGCGGCTGTACTTGATCACGGAGACGGCGTCGCTGGTCCGCGGCGCGACACACGTGCGTCAACCCGACGCCGGAACACCCGACTGTCGCGCTTCTCGCAGCTGCATCGACGGCTTGTGTACTCACCGGGGTGGGCTCTCTGGTTGCACTGGCTGGCGCTTGTGCCAACGGCAATTGTGCGGATCATTGTTGCTCTGATCAGAAAACGGCCTGAGACGATCACCGCTGAGCTTGGCTCTGCCTTGCAGGCTGCGTTCTCCCGGCAGCGCCTCGGTGAGGCCAGACGAAAACTCGCCAGAGCAAAAATAACGCCGTGGAGTTCACTTGCTCCGCTGAGGACAAGCTGGGCTGAGGTCAGGCGGCGGCGGCGGCTTCGGGCGGAAGATAACGTTCCGGTTGTCGCGTCTGAACGGTCGGCGCTTCGCTTCTTTGATGGCGGTGGTGCATGGGTTGTGATGCTGTCCGCTTTGATCGGGGTGCTCCTTGTCGTCCCGCTTCTTGGCGGCGGGTACCTGGCTGGTCTCAACCTGACCCAGCTGTCTGGGTCGCTTGATGATCTGTGGCGCAATGCTGGTTTTGGCTGGCGGGACATCAGTGTTGGTCAGGCCGGTGCGGCTGATCCGTTTGCGCTTGTTCTTGCCGTTCTGGGTTCGCTGACGTTCTGGCAACCGTCCGCGGCGATTGTCGCCATCATGGTGGCGGCACTGCCGCTGGCCACTCTTGGTGGCTGGTTTGCGATGGTGCGG
>JBQELM010000328.1:0-3069 GCA_052103915.1 Mycetocola sp.
TCCTCCCTGGACAACTTTGCGGGCCTTGGCGTCCGCCAGGTGGTCGCTGAGGGTGCAGACCTGGCCAGCTACAGCGCCAGGGTGCACGATGACGGCCGCTGGGAGCTGCGCAAGCTCGGCACCACGGTGGCCTCCGGCACGGTGTTCCTGTTTGAGCCGTCCGAGTGGCACACCCTTGAGGTGGAGGCGAGAGAGAACGTCATCACCGTTCGACTCGACGGCCGTCAGCTGACCAGCTACGCGGACACCGCAGCTAACCCCACCATGTCTGGCCGAATTTCCGTGCTGAGCGGTTACGCCAACACGCAGTTTGACGACCTCGCCGTGACCCCGATCGAGGGGCTGTCCTGGGAGGCCACACGGATTGACGACGCCGACAGCCGGATCAGCTACCCGCAGGGCTCCTCGTTCACACAGGCGGGATACGCCCACCTGAACCGGACCCAGCACGTCCTGGCCGCTGGCCGGTCGGCGCAGTTCACGATCACCGGCACGGGCTTCAACCTGATCGGTGCAACGGGAACCGCCACGCTGGACATCAGGGTGGACAACGACCCGGTGCGAACCACCTCGGTTGGCCCCGTGGGCAACAGGCAGACCTCGTACTGGCTGCGTGGACTGACCGACGGCGAGCACACGGTCACGGTCACGGTGAAGACGGGAACGTTTGTGCTTGACGGCGTTGATGCCGTGCACGGCGGTGCCGACGCGGGACCGGTCGACCCGGAGGACAGACCGATCGCGCAGATCGGAACCCTGCCCCGGCTGACCGGCATCGTGGGACAGGACCCGGAACTGCCGAAGACGGTTCAGGCCACCAGTGAGGCGGGCGGCACGATTGACGCACCGGTCACCTGGCAGACCACGCCTGGCATGTTTGCTGATGCGTATGCGCTGGTTCCAGTGAGCGGTGTGTTCACCAACAATCCCTCGCTCGCTGTGACAACGCAGGTTGAGGTCATCCCTGACGGCGTTCGCTACCTGGTTGACGCCAACGCCCCGGCCGACGGTGCCGCCTATCCGGTCATTGCCGCCGCCGCAGAGGACACCATCCTCAACGACAGCGCCGACCGAGTCTTCACCGAGGAGAGCGGCTGGGGCCGGGTGGGAACTGCCACGGGGAAGGGCCGGCTGGGCCAGAGCCCGTACGACAAGCTGCGGGAAACCGGATGGTACTCGGGCAGCTCCTCCACACCGCTGGAGTACCGCTTCACGCTGGCCGCTGGCGACTACCAGCTCTCCACCGGTCACACCGAGTGGTGGAACCCCGGTCCCGGCCGCAGCAGGGTGGTCACCACCACCGTCGAGGCCACCGCGGCCGATGGCAGTAAAACGAGCGTCCCGATCGGTTCGCACAGCTTCGCCAACGGGTCCATCGGCACCTCAGCCGTTCTGACCGGGGCGCTGAGCCTCGAACAGGACAGCGTGGTGCGGGTTCTGATCTCGGGAACCGGTGGAACGGAGGCCCCCGCGCTGAGCTGGATCGGCATCGCCGACCAGAGTGTCGTCATTGATAAGAGCGCCCTCGCCGAGCAGCTGGAGCGGGCGCAGGACAGGACCAAGCGCGCCTACACGGCCGAGTCGTGGGAGCAGTTGCGTCAGGCCGGTCTGACCGCTCGGGATGTGAATGACAACGGGTCGGCCAGTCAGGGTGAGGTGGACGAGGCAACGGCCGCGCTCGCCGCAGCCATCGACGGTCTGGTTGAGGTCGCCTACATCGCCCTCGACGACTACCGCCAGGCGGTGCTGAGTTCCGGACCGGTGACCCTGCCAGAGACAATCGCGCTGACAACGATCAGCGGTGCCGAGCAGCAGGTTGAGGTGACCTGGCAGAACACGCCGGAGAACCTGGAACCGTACGCCACCACAACGGTGGACGGACTGGCCGGGGGAACAACCGTCTCGATGGTGCTTGAGGCGCTGCCGGATGATGTTGTGTACTTCGTTGACGCGGCGGCTGTGGAGGGGGACAACGACGGCAACGCCGGAATCACCTCGCCCGCGCACGCGGCGGTGGCGCAGCTGCGGGGAGACGCCCTGCTCAATGAGCAGGCCGATGCCCCCTTCAGCGAGGACACCGGCTGGGGCCTGCTGAACCCGATTGATGAGGGCGACGGTTTTGTTGGTGCCAAATCCCGCGTGAGCGGCGACTACGACAAGGCACGCACAACCGGCTGGTGGGCCAGTTCCGGAGGGTCGGTTGACTACCGGCTCACGCTTCCCGCCGGTGAGTGGGAGCTTGACTCCGGCTACCGCGAGTGGTGGGGGCAGAGCCGTCAGGTCCAGCCGAGTGTCACCGTTGGCGACACCGTCATCGACGGGGACGTTGTACGCCTGTCCGGCTCCACCCCCGACGGGCGCTCCACGATCGCTTTTGAGCTGGAGGAGGAGACGACCGTCACCTTCCGGGCGGCGAAGGCAAGCGGGTCAGCCGACCCCGTGCTCAGCTGGCTGGCTGTCTCCGGTGAGGAGGACGCCGGCCCCGGCGAGCCGGAGGAGCCGGAGCTGCCGGAGGACAGCGCAACGGCGGCCCCCGGACGGGGAGTGCTGTCGACCACGTCGGGCTGGGCTGACGGTCGCCACGACGGTAACTTCACACTCACCATGAACCTGTGGTGGGGCGAAAACGCCACACGGATGAAGCTGTACCAGGACGGCGAACTGATCTCGACCGTTCCGCTTGAGTGGGCGACCCCCGCCGCGCAGAAGGCCACCGTCCCGATCACGGGACTGGCCAACGGAACGTACGAGTTCACCGCCGAGCTGATCAACTCGCGGGGAACCACCGCCACCACAGCGGTGAGCGTTCGGGTCACGGATGCTGCCCCCGGGCAGCCCGTGCTGTCGCACGACAACTGGTCGGGTGGGCGGGACTTCACCGTCACGGCGAACCTGTGGTGGGGAACCAACGCCACCTCGTACCGGTTCTTCCAGAACGGTGAGCTGATCGGTGAGGGGGACGTTGCCGCAGCCAGCCCCGCAGCCCAGCGGGTGCAGGTGCCGGTGAGTGTCACCGCGGCGGGACAGTACGAATACACCGTCGACTTTGTGACCGAGAGGGGTCACACC
>JBQELM010000329.1:0-3067 GCA_052103915.1 Mycetocola sp.
GGCGCGGGTGATGGCGGCGATCGCGTTTGGTCGTGTGGGTGCAAGCCCGCGCAGCTTTGGCCGGAACAACGCTGCGGTGATGCTGGTGGCCACGGCTCCGATTGTCCGTGCCGTCCGGCTCCTTCTTGGTCCCATCGCCAACGCCCTCGTTGCGGCGAGCAACAGGGTTACGCCCGGTGTTCCGCGCTCCGCCTCGTTCTCCACCGAGGAGCAGCTGCTCAGCATGGTCGACGAGGCCACAGAACTCTCCGTTCTTGAGGAGGATGACCGCGAGCTCATCCACTCCATCTTTGAGTTCAACGACACCGTCGCGCGCGAGGTCATGGTTCCCCGCACCGACATGGTCACCCTGCAATCGGACGACACGGTCCGCACAGCCATGGCGCTTTTCCTGTCCAGCGGTGTCTCGCGGCTGCCCGTCGTGGGCGAGGACGTTGACGACGTTGTGGGTGTGCTCTACCTGCGTGACCTTGCCAAGCACATCTTTGAGCGTGAGCAGGGCGTTGAGGATCAGACGGTCACCAGTCTGGTTCGCGCGCCGTTCTTTGTTCCCGAGTCGCAGCCGGTTGACGCGTTGATGGCTCAGATGCAGTCGCAGTCGGTCCACCTGGCTCTTGTTGTGGATGAGTACGGCGGGATCGCCGGTCTTGTCACGCTTGAGGACATCATTGAGGAGCTTGTTGGCGAGATTTCCGACGAGTACGACGGCGACCAGGTGGACGCCGTTGACCTCGGAGACGGTCGATGGCGGGTCAGCGCCCGCCTGCCGGTTGATGAACTCGGCGAACTTTTTGGTCGCGATATCGACGACGACGATGTTGACAGCGTCGGCGGCCTTCTCGCTAAAGCGCTGGGGCGTCTGCCGCAGCGTGGCTCCCGGGTGGAGGTGTCCGGTGTTGTTCTGATCGCCGAACGCACCGAGGGGCGCTCACACAACCTGGTCAGCGTGATCGCCGAGGCGGCCGCAGACCCCACACCCCATGCAGGGGAGAAGACAGAGGATTCCGCGTCATGACAAAAGACAACACCGTTTCGCCCCCGTTCAGAGCGGGTTTTGTCTCCTTTGTTGGTCGACCAAACGTCGGAAAATCAACACTGACCAACGCCCTTGTTGGTGAGAAGGTTGCCATCACCAGCCCCAAGCCGCAGACCACGCGTCGTGCCATTCGGGGAATCGTCCACCGCGACGAGGGCCAGCTGATCATCGTGGACACCCCCGGTATCCACCGGCCGCGGACGCTGCTGGGCGAGCGGTTGAACGACCTGGTGCAGTCAACGCTCAGTGATGTTGACGTCATTGGTTTCTGCGTCCCGGCCACGGAGAAGATCGGCCCGGGTGACCGTTTTATCAACACCCAGCTGGACGACTACCCCAGGGCAAAGAAGGTTGCCATCGTGACAAAGGTTGACGATGCATCGTCGGCCCACGTTGCGGAGCACCTGCTTGAGGTTCAGGAACTGCGCGAGTGGGACCTGATCATTCCGGTCTCGGCCGTTGAGGGTTTCCAGCTGGACGCCCTGGTGTCGGAGCTTGTTGGCCTGATGCCCACGTCGGAGCCGCTGTACCCGGCCGATTCCGTCACGGACGAGAGCATCGACGATCGCATCGCCGAGTATGTCCGCGAGGCGGCACTTGAGGGTGTGCACGAGGAGCTTCCGCACTCGATTGCCGTCACCGTTGAGGACCGTATCCCGCGTGAGGACAGCGACATCGTTGACGTGTACGTCAACATCTTTGTTGAGCGCGACAGCCAGAAGGCAATCATCATTGGCAAGGGCGGCAGCCGCATCCGCGACGTTGGTCAAACCGCCAGGGCACAGATTGAGCCGCTGTTGGGAACCCGGGTGTTCCTCTCTCTTCGGGTCAAGGTTGCTAAGGACTGGCAGCGCGACCCGAAGCTGCTTGGCCGTCTCGGTTTCTAGGGCTGTCAGGACCGCCGTGTTCCGGAGCATCACTCGTCGTGACCTGATTACTGACGTCGGCATCGCCGTCGGCTTCTGGGTGCTCTGCCTGGTTTTTGACGCAACGGTCGGAATGTGGACCGGCGTTGTTGTTGGCCTGTCGATGATGCTTGCATTGTTGATGAGGCGACTGAGCCCTGTGCTGTCACTGACGGTGGCCTGGGCCGGTGTCCTTGTTCAGCTGCTGGGTGGGCTGCCACCGTTGCCGTCGAACATGGCGATCTTTGGTGTGCTCTACGCCACGGCGTTGTACGGGTCACGTCGGGTGCGCTGGGTGGGCGTGATCAGTGCCGTTTTTGGTGGCTTCCTGGCCAGCGCGTACCTCATGGGCCTCTTCGCCATGGGCGTCAGCTTCACAAACGACGGTCAATCATTTGGTGGCCGATGGTTGCTGACCATCATCTTTGGAATCCTGATCGCGTTTGTGCTTGCGCTGTCCTGGACGGTGGGGCTCCTGGTGCGCTCCAGTCGGATCGCGGCCATCGAACGGCGCGCAGGAGTTGCCGCGGATCAGAGCAGGCGCCGCGCTGAACAGCAGGCGATTGCCCTGGAGGAACGCAACCGGATCGCACGTGACATGCACGACGTGGTTGCGCACTCTCTTGCTGTTGTCATTGCCCAGGCTGACGGAGCCAGGTACGTCCTGCGTCAGGACCCCGACCTGGCCGCCGACACGCTGAACACCATTGCCGACACGGCGAGGGACGCGTTGGGTGAGGTCAGGATCCTGCTTGCGGAACTCCGGCACGATCGGGCCGATCGTCCCCAGCCCGGTGTGCGTGACATCGATGCCCTTGTTGCGCAGATGACCGCCGCGGGTCTGAGAATCAGGTCAACGGTTGTGGGGGAGCCGCCGGCCCACATGCCGTTGACCCACCAGATGGCCGTGTACCGCATTCTTCAGGAGTCGCTCACCAACGTGCTCAGGCATGGCGACACACAGGCCGATGTTGACCTTCGGGTGCTCTGGTCGGATGAGGGTGTTCGTTTGAGCGTTGAGAATCGCATTCTTGGCCCCGCTCAGCCCGTCGCCTCCGGTGGGCACGGGCTGCCGGGCATGAAGGAGCGAGCCAGTATTGTTGGCGGAAGCCTGTCTGCCTACCCG
>JBQELM010000330.1:0-3050 GCA_052103915.1 Mycetocola sp.
ATTCCGAGCGGGATGCTGATCGCAATCGCGATAACACTGGCCACAAGAACAAGCGCAAGCGTGTCCATGGCGTTGTCCCACTGGTCAACACCAACGATGACAAGCAGTCCGATGACCGAGCCAAGCGCAAACACCCAGCCGCGGGCAAAAAACGCCAGAATCGCGGCCAGAAGAATGATCACGTAGAACGGCGGGGTGGACAGCGCAAAGTCAACGCCGTCGTAGATTCCGGCTGCGACCGCACGGATGAAGTCAAACAGGCCACCGAGTGTGGTGGTGACCCAGGACACAACCTCTTCGGCCCAGTCGCCGAGTGGAATACGGAAGTCCATTAGTTGCTCCCCTCAGTCGCGGGGACGGCGCCGTCGGTGGGGCCACCCGTCTCCCGCAGTGTCTGCGTGATCAGGCTGACCGGCACGGTGGCCGGCGGTTCAACAACCGGGTTCTCTCCGGTGTTCGTTGACACCTGGTTGGCCAGCGCGGCCAGCAGGGTCACCCGGGGAACCACACCGATCAGACGCGTGTTCTCGTCAACAACAGCAATCGGGAGACTGCTGTCTGCGGCCGGCTCAAGCAGCTCACTGAGGTGCTGGTCCGCGGTCACCGTTGCCGGGTCGTTGCGGACAACCTTCATCAGATCGGTGTCGCCGTCGCGCACCTGACGGAGTACGTCACGGTCAAACGCAACGCCGAGGAGCTTGCGGCCCTGGCCCACAACGAACACGGCCGAGGTCTGCAGGTCACGCATGATGCGCAGCGCACCACGCGGTCCGGCGCTGGCCTGAACAACCGAGCGAACCGGCTCCATCACACCGGAGGCGGTCAACACACGCGCACGGTCAACGTCCTGCACAAACTGGGCAACGTAGTCGTTGGCCGGGTCGGTGAGGATGTCGTCCGGTGATCCAACCTGCACGATGCGGCCGTCACGCATGACGGCAATGCGGTCGCCCAGGAACATGGCCTCATTGAGGTCGTGGGTGATAAAGATGATCGTCTTGCCCAGCTCCTGCTGCAGCTCAATCAGCTGCTCCTGCATCTCGCGACGGATCAGCGGGTCAAGCGCGCTGAACGCCTCGTCCATCAGCAGGATGTCTGTGTCTGCGGCGAGCGCGCGGGCCAGACCAACACGCTGCTGCATTCCGCCAGACAGCTCACTCGGGAGCTTGTCTTCCCAGCCTTTGAGCCCGACCCGGTCGATGATGCGCTGGGCGCGCTCGCGACGCTCCGCCGCCCCGACACCCTGGATCTCCAGCGCGTATGCGGCGTTATCAAGCACGGTGCGGTGCGGGAGCAGGGCAAAGTGCTGGAACACCATGGAGATGTTCTTCTTGCGGACCTCACGCAGTTCTGCGTCTGAAATGCCCACGATTTCGGTGCCAAAAACGGACACGCTTCCGGCTGTGGAGTCCCACAGCCCGTTCAACATACGAATGAGAGTGGACTTGCCCGATCCGGACAGTCCCATCACAACAAAAATCTCGCCCTGGTGTACGTCAAAGCTTGCGTCGATGACCGCTGCGGTCCCGAGCGACTTCACCTGCTCACGGCTCTCGCCGGCCTGGAGGCGGCGCACCGCTTCCTTCGGCTTGCGGCCGAATACCTTGTACACGTTCTGGGCACGGACCGCGACGGTCCGGTTTTCGCCAATGCCTGACACGTTTTCTCCACGCGCTGCCGGTTCTCTGGCAACGTGTTCATCTCTTCTCACGGCCGGGTTAAAGGCGTCGAGCCGGATACCCATCCATCAAGCGAGCAGCAGGCGGATTCTTCTACACCGTGCCACGCGATTCGGGTGATCCCGGGGGTCATCATGGGACGACCACCAACGCCTCCAACCGTACGCCGCATCCCCCTGGCGTAGGCCCTGGTAATGCGATCGCGGACTGGATTTGAACCCCAAAGGGCCATCAACCAGGCTAACGCGCCGAAGCAAGCAGCAATGCGAAAAGACCCTGTTCGGTGGATGGGTTGACGCCGCCATTTTTAGGGAGCGAAAACAAAATACCCGGTAAAAGGCATCTTTTTTGCAAATCTGCCATCGTTGCGCTTTTGTTACCCCACGGCCCAGATTCAACACATATTTAGGCCCATGAGCCAGACGTCGCGGCCGACGCACACCGTACGCTGAACGGGTGAGCCCCCGCACCGCACCACCAGCCGCGCACGTCCCGCTGCCCGCAACAGTTGACCAGCGCGTGCTGCCGCAGTACGAGGCAGACTCCGTTGAGGTGCCGTTTGTCATTCAGCACACGCAGGAACACGTCACGCAGGACACGTTCTGGGCCGAGCACTCGCACCCCACCCACGAACTGCTCTGGCACGAGCGCGGGGCGTCAACCGCAACCGTTGGCTCCCGCCGCTGGACCATCACCCGCTCCATGGGACTGTGGATCCCCGCTGGTGCACCCCACTCCGGCTGGATGCCGGCCGGAACCTGGTACCGCGCAGCCCAGTTCAGTGTTCGCAGCGCACCCTCGCTCGGTGACGACGCCGCAGCGATTGAACTCACCCCCCTGCTGCGCCTCCTGCTTGACCGCCTCAGCGATCCCACCCTGAGCGACCATTCCCGCACACTGACCGAGGCACTGGTGTTTGACCTGATGCACCCCGCGGCCACACAACTCCTGCTTCGACTGCCCCAGTCCGCCCTCCTTGCCCCCATCGTGCAGAGCTGCCAGGACTCACCCCGCTCCATGCCAACGCTTGGGCAGTGGTCACGCGATCTCGGGGTGTCCTCCCGCACGATCACGCGCACCTTTGTGGCGGAAACGGGCCTGGGCTTCAGCCAATGGGTGACCGCGGCCAAGGCACAGTTTGCCGTTGGCCCCCTGACCCGGGGGGAGTCACTTGAGGAGGTCGCCGAGGCCGTTGGTTTCAGCTCGTCAAGCGCCTTCAGCACGGCATTCAAGCGGGTGACGGGCATGAGCCCCGGTCGCTTCCGCACGATCGACGGACACTGAGCGCTGTCCGATCCGCTCAATTCACTGTCTGTTTTGCTTGATTGCAAACTCACGAGTGCTGATCTAATTTTACTTAGGCAATCCTTA
>JBQELM010000331.1:0-3049 GCA_052103915.1 Mycetocola sp.
AGGTCAAGCGCTGCACCCACAACAGTGCTGCCGACCCGGGTGAGGCGGTCACCGTCGGCCAGAGTGCGGGGTCCCTCGAGGGTTCCCTTTGCCCCGGCGGTTGCACCCGAATCGCTTGACACGATCTGTGGCTGCCAGCTCAGGTTTTCCGCGCCAAACGTGCGGTTACCCGCGGTGAACTCGCTTGCCCGCCCGGCGAGTGTCCAGCCCTGCCCCTGAGCCTGGGCCTCGTTCCTGGTGTCCTCAACGGTCACTCGCGGCAGTGTTGCGCTCTGCTTCTGCGTCCCGCCCTGGAAACGAACGGGTGCGCCGTCTCCGGCAACGGCGAGGCTCAGCTGCCCGCGCGACGTGACCGCGGGGATTGCCGCCTCCAGCGCGACCGCGTCCTGACCGGCAGTGGCGTGGCCGAGGATGTCGAAGACGACCTCGCCCACGTCGGTGTTGTCCAGGTAGGCACCGCGGACGAAGTCCCAGCTGTCTGCGCGGTTCGCCAGGACTTCCTGACCAGCGCCCTTGGCGTAGAACGGTACAAGGGCGTTGGTGTGCCCGCCGGATGACCAGGACACCTCGGGAAGCTGGCCCTTCTCACCGCTCAGCGGGGTCCAGCTGGGCCCGGAGTCTGGGCCAGACAGGTACCCGGTCTCGTGGTCGGCCGTGACGATGACGAGGGTGTCGTCCCAGCTGCTGTTCGTCTCCACCCAGGTGTTGACCTGCTCAACGGCCGTGTTGAAGTCGGCTTGCTCCTCCACCAGTCGGGTGGTCTGGTTGGCGTGACCGGCCCAGTCGACGGCGCCGCCCTCCACCATCAGGAAGAAGCCGTCGTCGTCCTTCTCCAGCACGTTCAGCGCCGCCTGGGCAGAGGTCGCCAGGTCAGGAACATCGTCGTTTGTTTTATCGGTGAAGGGCTGGACGGTGTTGTTGTCCAGGCCCGGCCGGTTGTACTGGAACGTCTCGGCCACCCTGGCCAATCCGAACAGCTTGTCCGGCACGTTCTCGCCCGAGGCGACCCGATCAAAGTCGGCGGAGCTCTCGATGTAGCTGAACGGGGTCTTCCCCGTCGACACGTTCTGGAAGTCGCTCTCGGAAATCCACGAGCCCTGCCCGAAGTGCGCAGTCCGTGACTGGTTAGCGTCCGTGTAGCCGGGGTGACCGCCACCGATGATGACGTCGATACCGCTGTTGATCATCTCGGACGCCAAGCCGTGGTAGTCGTTTCGATCGGCGTTGTGGGCGATGAACCCGGCCGGTGTGGCGTGGTTGAAGGGCACGGAAGTAACAAGACCAACCTTTTTGCCCACCTCAAGCGCCTGCTCACCAACGGTGAGGAGCTGCTCCCCCGCCGGGTTCTGCCCCAGCACACCGTTGTTGGTTTTCACGCCGGTGCCGAGCGCTGTTCCGGCCGCGGCCGAGTCGGTGGCACCGGAGGCAACCCAGTCAAAACTGCCCCAGGCTTCTTCGGGGCTGTAGGACGCTCGACCGGATGCCGAGTAGTGCGACTGGGCCACCTGCAGCGGCCAGGAGTCGTACACCTGGCTGGGGCTTCCGGGCTGCCGGTCGACGGCTCCGGTTGCCGGGTCAACGGCAACCTGCTGGTAGGCCTCGCCGGTGTCGTAGAGACGGGCGGCGTCGAACTGGTTGTAGCCCGCCCCGTCGGAGATCATAACGATCACGTTTTTGGGTGTGTGGTTCTCGGCGGGGGCAGCCGTTGCGCTGAGCGCTGGGATGCCGCTGCAGACAAGGCCGGTCATGGTGCCGGCGACGATCAGGCGCTGTCTGCGCCCGAACGATGTCGTAGTCATGTGCTCTCTTCCGTCGTGATGACGCGCCTGCCGAGTGACGGGCGCTACCCCACGTTTGCGGGTCACGATGACCGCGGAACGGCCCCGAGGTGACCGGCAATCACAGCACTGGTGTCCTCCAGGTGAACAGCGTGGGCCGGATACGCGCGCCACACGGCCTACACCGCTTGCTCGCCCTGCCGCACCGGGCGCAGAATTGAGGCATGCTCATGACAAAGCTTGGCCACGCCGCCCTCCGATTTGAGACCGCCGACGGCACCCTTGTTGTTGATCCCGGCGGCTTCACTCCGCCCGTTGAGGTCAACAATCACCCCACCGTTGTGGTTGTCACGCATCTGCATCCCGACCACTGGACGCCGGATCAGCTGCGCCACATCGCCGAGCAGTCGTCCGAGCTGAGCATCGTTGGCCCCGCAGGCGTCGTGGCCGCCGCGGCTGAGGCCGGAATCACCGTGACTCAGGTGTCACCCGGAGATGAGATCACCGTGGCGGGTTTCACCCTGTCGTTCCATGGCGGGCAGCACGCCATCATCCATTCGTCGATTCCGCGGATCGACAACGTTGGCGTGCTGATCAACGGCACGGTTTTCCACCCGGGTGATTCGCTTGAGGTTCCCGCCATTCAGGTGCCGGTCCTTGCCGCTCCTGCCGGTGCACCCTGGATGAAAATCGCCGAGGGCATCGACTACGTTCTGGCCGTCGCTCCCGAGCGCTGCTTCCCGATCCACGAGGGCGTCCTGAGCGAGGCGGGGCTTCGCCTGTCCCACGACCGGTTGCGCTGGGCGACGGAGCAGAACGGCGGCGAGTACCTGGCATTGGCGGCCGGGGACACCCTTCAGATCGGCGGGTAGCCCCCGGCCCTGTCGGGGCAGCTGCGGCACCGACAGCGGCCGGACCGGCAGCAGCGTTCCTAACGGTTGCGCCTGAGCACAAGTACACCGTCAACCAGGTGTCCGTCGCTCCCGTCCGGGGCCGCGACGGTGCGGGTCCACTGCTCTGCCACACCAACGGTCCAGTCGTCAGCGGGAAGGTCGAGCTCGGCCAGGTTCTGTGCAGCGGTGAGCATTCCGGAGCCACCGTGCGCGTGCTCGGGTGCCCAGGACGGCGGCGCGGCGTGAGTGATGATGACAAGCTGACCGCCCGTCGCCACCGCCGCCGCCGCTCGTCGCAGAATGTCACGCCGGTCAAGGGCAACCGGCGACTGCAGGAAGCTCGCCGTCACCAGGTCCCATTCGCCCTCCGGAAACGGC
>JBQELM010000332.1:0-3048 GCA_052103915.1 Mycetocola sp.
CCGATCTGGCACCAACCGCGCTCAGAACGCCGATCAGAATGCGGCGATCGGTTCGTTTGAGGGCTGAGCCCTCGGTGGGGTCACTCACTCGGGGCCTCCCGTGCTCGTTGCTGCTGATGTCGTTCCCGACCCAGCGCCCTGGCCACCAGATGATGCCGCGGAGCCCGTGGCTGCACTCGCCGCCTCAGGAGTCACCGCCGCTGCGGGTGCTGGGCCGGACGGTGGTCCCGCCGTCCCTGCCCCGCGCGCCAGAGATGTCAGCAGAATCGCGCCACCCGCAGCGGTCAGAACAACAACACCGCCGAGTGCGGCGATCAGGACAAGGAGCAGGGCAAGGACCGCGTACTCGGCTCCAGCCGAGGCCAGAACCGCGGGTGCACGCAGAATGATCTCCGTGACCACGGCACCGGCGGTGGCCGCGAGTGGCGCAGCGGCCGCAATCGCGGCGGTCGCGGTTGAGGTGACGGCCGCGGCCAGACGCGTGGGAGCGGCTACGGCCGTCGGCGGGGTCAACGCGGTGTTATCAAGCTGCAGGTCGTCACCGGTCACACCACCCGTCGCCTTGGGGGCAACACATTCCGCCGTGGCACACACGGTCAGCGGCAGTGCCGCCTTGCGTGGCTGGATCGAGTTCTGCGACCCGGCCGTGGTGAACCAGTAGCTGCTCTGGCCGGTGAGCGACTGGAAGCGGAGGAAGTCCGCAGGGAACGATCCCCACCACGAAGCGTTGGTGCTGCTTCGTTCCACCTGGGCGTTCCGTCCGGCCACGTCCCGGGGAATGCTGACGCCGAGGAAGTCGGGAGTGACGGTGAAGGTGTCGTCCGTGACCGTGACGTTGCTGAGGTTGGCAATCACGACCTTTCGGGGGGCGAGCGCGCCCCACTTGGACAGGTCATCCATGTCCGCGGCGAACCCGGACAGGGTGGCCGTCACCACGCCGGTGCCGTCCGATTCCACCGTGAGTTCCGGGTTGGACGCACTCCAGTAACTCATGCCGCCGTAGTAGGCGACGGTGAAGGAACCGGTCCAGCGCACCGTTGCGGTGTTGTCCTCGGGGTTAAACGTGCCCTCACCGTTCTCGATGCGCACGCGTGACCCGGTGTAGCTGTCGGGGGCGTTGGTGGTTTTCCCATTCACACTGGTCCCGGACGGTGTGGAACACCGGTCGTCCCATCCCGGCTCAACCAGGTCACCGCGAGAGTTGGTCTGAACGATGTGGGTGTTGCCCGAGCTTGCCTGGTAGAGCCGGTCGTTTGCCGTCCACA
Source organism: Mycetocola sp. (assembly GCA_052103915.1). Taxonomy (GTDB): domain Bacteria; phylum Actinomycetota; class Actinomycetes; order Actinomycetales; family Microbacteriaceae; genus Mycetocola_B. The sequence continues at coordinate 1,266 of JBQELM010000332.1, forward strand.
CCCTGGCGCTGCCGGTGTCGCCGGCCACACCGGCAGACAAGAAGTTGCAGCCACCAAAGTAGGCACCGCCCGTGCTCTCGTGGTTGATGCCCCAGTCAAAGACGGCACCGCTGGCTTTCACCGTTGACCCGGTGGAACCTCCCGAGTCACCCGATCCGTTGGATCCGCCGGTGCCACCGTTGGATCCGCCGTCGGGGACGGGCGCTGTTGCCGGGGTGAGTGATGCGGCCGTGATGCCGTGCTCGGTGACGGCCAAGAGGTACCCCGTGCCGCTGGGCAGGGAGTAGGCCGGAAGACTGTAGCTGAGCGGTCCCCCGTCGAACGCCGTTTCGACGGCCTCAAGCGTGCGGGAGCCGACGTGCCACACCTCAACCTCAAGGCTGCTGGAGCTGTCATCACCCCCGGCCGCGGCGGAGGCTCCATCGTCGTCGCCCTCTGACCCCCAGCTGACGGGCTGACGCAGGGTCAGCGGTGTCGCCGTTGTCAGCTTTTTGGGGATGCCCTGGGTGGTGGAGGTGACGTCGGTGATGGTGCCGGCCGTGATCGCGGCCGAGACATCAGCGGCCGACCTGATGGAGGCGGGCAGGTAGCCGCCCACAGGGCTTGTTGTTCCCACACCGATGCTGATCGGCAGCGCTACCTTCCGCGGCTGAATCGAGTTGGCCCCACCAGCGGTGGTGAACCAGTAGCTGCTCTGACCCGTCTCCATCTGGAACTGAAGGAAGTCGGACGGGAACGCGCCCCACCAGCTTGAATTCGTTGAGGTGCGGTCGTCCTGCGGGTTGCGTCCGGCAACGTCGGAGGGGATGCTGACACCCAGATAGTCGGGCGTCAGCGTCCTGCTGCTGGTTGCCCCGTTGGACACGAGGATCGGCTGACCGTTGGTGGTCACCGACCCGTCCTTCGTCACGGTCACCCTGTCCAGGGTGGCCAGCGTCACGGTTCGCGGCGCCAGAGTTCCCCAGATGCTGGGATCGTCCATGTCAGCCTTGTACCCGGACAGGGTGGCGGTGACCGTTCCCTTGCCGTTTTTGTTGACGGTGAGTACCGGGTCGGTTGCCGTCCAGTACGTCATTCCGCCGTAGTACACCACGGTGAAGCTTCCGCTCCAGCGGATGCGTGCCGTGTTGGCTGACGGGTCAACCGTTCCGGTTCCGCCCACAATTTCAACCTGCGACTGCGAGTAGCTGTCGGCCGCGTTGGTCGCCTTACCGTTGATGGTTGCGCCCGACGGGGTCTGACACTTGGACGCCCAACTGGCGGTGACGGTGCCGGAGCCGCTGCTGGCCGGCTTCACGATTCTGACGTTGCCCTGCGATGCGCGGTAGAAGCCGTCGGACTCTGACCAGACCCGGGGGCTTCCGCTGTCTCCGGCGCGTCCGGCGGTCAGGAAGTTGCAGCCACCAAAGTAGGCGCCACCGTTGCTCTCGTTGTTGATGCCCCAGGTGAAGGTGGCGTCACTCACCCGGAGGAGGGTACTCGGGCTTGGCTCGTTTGGCGTGCCCGGATCGGTTCCGGTGTTGGCGTCGGCGTCGGCGCCCGAACCGTCCGATGCGGCGTTGGAGTCGTCCGCCCCGTCGGTGTCTGCCGTTGCATCACTCGGCGATGACCCGTCTGAGCTGCCTGCGTCCGCCTCTGCTTCGGCCTCTGTGGCCTGCGCGTCTGATGATGCTTCCTGGCCCGATGCCGGTGCGTCTGCGTCGACCAACTCCTCAGCCTCGACTGCGGCTGCCGCGGCTGCGGCGTCACGTGCAACGGCATCGGCGCCCACACGCTCGGCGTT
>JBQELM010000333.1:0-3027 GCA_052103915.1 Mycetocola sp.
GTATCCGCGAGCGGCACCAACAAGGGCAAGAGCAATTCCCGTGTTACCGCTTGTGCCCTCAACGATGGTGCCGCCGGGCTTCAGCTCGCCACTGGCCTCGGCCGCGTTGACGATGGCGATGCCAAGGCGGTCCTTCACGCTTGAGCCGGGGTTAAAGAATTCAAGTTTGGCCACGACCGTTGCGGCGTCTCCGGCGACGCGGTTCAGTCGAACGAGGGGGGTGTTACCAAATGCCGTGGTGATGTTGGGGTGAATCGAAGCAGTCACGGGGTGCACTTCCTGATCGGTTGGTAATGGACTCTGGCCTCAAGCTTATGGGCTTGAACCCCTATATGACGCTGGGGGTCGTGCTCTTCTCCACTAGGCTCGCCTGGTGAGGAAGATCCACAGCGCATGAGTGAGCCCCAGAGCCAGCCCCATCCCTTTCCCTCGCTGATTGAGCAGCCGGAGTACGGGCCCGTTCGGCGAGAAATCGAGCGTCTGCTTGACGCGGCAGGAATTCCGACCCCCGCTGTTGACGCCGAGCTGCTCATGGCCTTTGTGACGTCGAGGTCGCGCGGCGAGATTCAGTCCGGCGTTATTCTTGGCCGCTCGCTCACGGAGGGGGAGGCCGCCGCGTTGGGCGAGGCCCTGAGCCGTCGTCTCCGGCGTGAACCTCTCCAACACATCACGGGTCGTGCCTCGTTTCGAACCATCGAACTGGCCGTGGGGCCGGGTGTTTTTGTGCCTCGACCCGAAACCGAGCTTCTTGTCCAGCTTGGCCTTGACGAGCTCGCCCGGTTGCGGGAATCCGCTGACGGCGCCGCAGATGACACGGCACCACTCACCGTCGTTGATCTTGGTACGGGGTCTGGAGCCATTGCGCTCTCGGTCGCGACCGAGGCCCCAGCAAGCCGAGTCTGGGCCGTTGAGGGCTCGCCTGACGCGTTCGTCTGGGCAGAGCAGAACCGCCGAGAACTGCACCTGGAGAATGCCACCGTCGTGCGCGGGGACCTGGCCGATGCGCTCCCCGAATTGGATGGCACCGTTGATCTGCTGCTGAGTAACCCGCCGTACGTACCGGATGACGCGATTCCCCGTGATCCAGAGGTGCGTCTCTTTGACCCTGCGATGGCGCTCTACGGTGGGGCTGATGGCCTTGACATCGTCCGGATTCTGGCTGTTCGCGGTGCTGAGCTCCTGCGTCCCGGCCGCCTCATGGCCATTGAGCACGGTGAGTACCAGGGCGCAGACATCCGCGCCATTCTGAGCGCTGCCGGCTGGTGTGACGCCACAACGGTTCAGGATCTGACCAAGCGGGACCGCATCACGCTCGCTCGTCGGCCCGGCTGAATGCCGGGATTGTGGCGGTAGACTTGGCCACAATGTCCAGGATTTTTGATTGCAGCGTTGATAGCGAACTGCTCACCGGAACCCGTCTTGCCCGTCAGGCCGTCGCCAAGGGTGAGCTTGTTGTGCTCCCGACCGACACCGTTTACGGCGTTGGTGCAGATGCGTTTTCGGCTGCGGCTGTTCAACGACTGCTTGATGCCAAGGGCCGGACACGGCAGTCCCCGCCGCCCGTGCTTGTGCCAGGCGTTTCAACGCTTCAGGCACTGAGCAGCGAGGTGCCGCGCGCGGTGAGCGACCTGGTTGAGGAGTTTTGGCCGGGGGGACTCACCATTGTGATGCTCGCGCATCCCTCGCTGTCCTGGGACCTGGGCGAAACAGAGGGCACCGTTGCGCTTCGGATGCCCAACCACCCCGTTGCCCTTGAGTTCCTTGCCGACACGGGGCCACTTGCGGTGTCATCGGCAAATCTGACCGGTCAGCCGGCGGCTCGCACGGCTGCTGAGGCACAGGCCATGCTCGGTGATTCCGTCAGTGTGTATCTCTCCGCCGGCACGGGGGGAGAGCAGGCGTCAACAATTATTGACGCGACCGCACTGGTGCACGGCGGTGATATCCGTGTGCTTCGCGACGGTGCGGTCTCTCGCGATCAGCTGCGTGGAGTCGTGGGCAAACTGCTGGCAGAGAACTAGGCGGTTCACCGGTGAGACAGTATCTTCTGATCGCGCTCATCGCCGCCATCGTCACCTTTGTGGTGTCCGTGGTGGTGTACAAGCTTGCGCTGCGTCAGGGCTGGTATCCGGCAATTCGTGAGCGGGACGTTCACACCAAGCCAACACCGCGCCTTGGTGGCGTCGCCATGTACATCGGTGTTCTTGTCGCGGTGATTATCGCGTCCTTTAATCCCTACTTCCAGATTGTCTTTGACGGCAGCGGAGAGGTTCCTGCTGTCCTGGTCGCTGCAACGCTGATTGTTGTGATCGGTGTCGCCGATGACCTGTGGGACCTGGACTGGATGATCAAGCTGGCTGCCCAGTTCATCACCGCGGGCGTGATCGCCTGGTTCGGCGTTCAGGTCTATTCACTGCCGATCGGCGGTCTCACCGTTGGGTCAAGCTGGCTGTCCTTTGCCCTGACGGTGTTCATCATCGTCCTTGTCATGAACGCGGTGAACTTCATCGACGGCCTTGACGGTCTTGTTGCCGGTGTGGCCCTGATCGCCAACAGTGTGTTCTTCATCTACGGATACATGATGGTCAGGGAGCTGGGTCAGAGCAGCTGGTTTAACCTGTCGCTGCTTATTTCCGCGGTACTTGTTGGCGTGTGTATGGGAATCATGCCGTTGAACTTCCGGCCGGCAAAGATGTTCATTGGTGATGGTGGCGCGCTCTTGGTTGGCCTCCTCATGGCGACAAGCGCCGTGGCGATGACCGGTCAGATCAATCCGGAGGCCCTGGGGGCCTCGGGAGCGGATGCCACGCTGGGCAGCAGTCAGCTCATTGGTGCGTACATCCCGGTCATTCTGCCGATCGCCATCCTCATGCTTCCGCTTCTTGATTTTTCTCTTGCGGTGTTGCGCCGGCTCAGGGCGGGGCAATCACCATTCACCGCCGACCGGAAGCACCTGCACCACCGGCTTCTTGACCTGGGCCACTCACACCTGAACGCTGTTCTGGTCTTTTACTCGTGGACAAGCGT
>JBQELM010000334.1:0-3024 GCA_052103915.1 Mycetocola sp.
CGAAGCCCAGATCGGCTGGAAGGGCACAGCCATCTACCGTCCGTACGGTGGCTACCTTGGCCTGTACATGGCCTTTGCTGACCCGTACCTCTCGGTCGGCAGCGACGGCAGGGCAACCCTGACCGCCGAGGTCGCCTGGAACGACGGCAGCGGTCACTGGAGCGGCCCGGTTGAGAGCAGCTACCGCCGTGTGATCGTCTCGACGTTCGCCGCGAGCGAGCTGACCACCGGCGCCGACGGCCAGATCACCTTCACGGGTACACCCGAGTGGGAGGGCCGCAGCTACGCACAAGGTGCTGGCCTGACCTACGCGAACAGCTTCCCGTACTCCTTCGTCAGCTACTTTGACGTGTCCAACCAGCCGTGGTTCTACGCCAGCGGAAGCGACCGCGACCCGGAGAAGGCTCCGCTGCCCGTGACGGCAACGTTCACGGCCACAGGCGACGCCGCCGCAACAACCGGAACGGCCATCAACCACGCCGACCCGCTCGGCGATGGCAAGAACCCGTTCACGCCGTCAGCTCCGTCCATTGTGGAGCAGCCGCGCTCGGTCACGGTGGCCGCCGACAGCACAGCACGTCTCAGTGCCCGTGCCGCCGGTTCCCCCGCACCGACCGTGCAGTGGCAGCAGCTGGTTGACGAGGTCTGGACCGACATTGCCGGTGCAACGTCGACCACCTTTGTCACGCCGAAGCTTGCCGAGGGCAGCTACTCGTACCGCGCGGTCTTCACCGGTGGTGGCGAGACCGTCACAACCGACACGGCCGTGGTGACCTCAACCACCGACCCGATCGAGACCGATCCAGACGGCGGGGCACACCTCACCGTGAACCCCGACACCGAGCTTGACGGCGACACCACCGTGACCGTCACCGGTACCGGGTACGAGAAGAACACGAACAGCTCCGGCGCGTACCTGCTCTTTGGGTACATGACGGCGGCCCCGTCAGAGGGCGCTGTTCTGGGAACCGACTACGACTACATCGCCGGCATGGACAACCAGCGCTTCATCGCGTGGCCGGATTCGGCCACGGCCGGTGCCGCCCAGGCCGTGTTTGAAGACGGCGGGTTTGCCGACGACACCTTCCAGGTGAAGTCGAACTTCATCGGCGCTTCGGGCGAGGCTGTTGATTGCCTCTCCGAGGACGTGCAGTGTGGTGTGTTCACCATCGGTGCACACGGTGGCAAGGACGCAGCGCTGGAGACGTTCACCCCGGTGAGCTTCGCCGGTGAGAGCACCGACCCCGGCACCGACCCCGGAACCGACCCCGGCACCGACCCCGGAACCGACCCCGGCACCGATCCTGGAACCGATCCCGGAACCGATCCCGGAACCGATCCCGGAACCGACCCCGGCACCGATCCCGGAACGGACACCGACGGTGAGCCGATCGCTGTTGACCCGTCAGAGGACGACCTGCGACCGGAGCTGGAGGGCCGCATCCTGGCCCCCGCGACGGCCATCGCCGGGTCAACGATTGACGTTGTCACCCGCGACAACTTCGCCGGTCAGCGGGTTGCCGCGTACCTGTTCTCGTCACCGACGAACCTGGGAACGCACACCGTGTCGTCGAGCAACACGTTCAGCGTGACGCTTCCGGAGGACGTGACAGGCAAGCACCGCCTGGCCGCGTACGACGCCGACTGTGAGATCATTGGCTGGGTGAACATCGCGATTGCGTCGGCCGACGAGCTGGCACAGACCGATCAGCTGCCCGTCACCGACGAGCTGTCCTCGACCGGTGCCCCGTCCTGGCTGCCAGCCGGAGTGATCGGTGCATCGCTCCTGCTGCTGCTCGGCGGCGGACTGGTCGTCACCCGACGGATGCGCGCCCGCACGGACGCGTAGTCAACGGACACCACACGGGGGTCGCACGGTTTCGTGCGGCCCCCGTTTGGCGTGCGGGCGGGTACCGGGTCCTGGAGGCCCCGACGGTCCTGGAGGTCCTGGCGGTCCTGGCGGTCCCGACGGGATCTCGAAGGCCCACCCCACACCCCGCGGGGATAAAACAGACCACAAGCGCGCGGTGATACCCCCACCCCAGCAGGGCTGACGCCCACCCCACAACCCCAGCGTCATCCCGGACCAGGATGTGGTCGATCGGAGCCGCGAGTGACTCGGGCAGGTCAAGCGGCCAGGTGCCAACGCCCGAGGGGTCACAGGCGCGGGTGGCGTCCGAGTAGCCGGTCAGACCGGCCAGCGGGCCGTGCCGCAGAGTCGCGTTCAGGTCACCGGCAATGACCGTCGGGCGCGAACCGGTGGTGGCCAGCGCCACCGCGGCCAGGTCGGCGCGCCAGGCCTCCATCAACGAGGGAAGCGGCGGTGCCGAGTGCACACCAACAACCGTGAGACCACTGCCCTCCGACCGCGTCACACCCACGGAGCCAAACGTCGTCGCGGGCACGTCCAGCTGTGTGAATGACGACCGGCCTGACCGGACCAGGATGCTGGTCGGGGCGCTTGCGCCCGCAAACTCTGCCCTGGCCTTGCCGACGCGTGTGCCAAACAGAGTCAGGGGCAGGCCCGATTCTGTGATCGCCCGCTGAGCGGTCGACGCCGACGCCTCCGGAAGAACAAAAACGTCCGGTTGTCCGAGTGCGTCAAGGGCGTTCAGATCGGCGCCCGTGACAGTGTCCTGGCTGTTGTAGACGGCGACCGCCACCGTGGGGTCGGAGCGTGGGGCGGAAGCCGACTGCGACTGCGACTGCGACTGCGACTGCGACTGCGACTGCGACTGCGACTGCGATGAGCCTGCGGCAGACAGCACCGGTGCCGCGCTGAACCCTGACGGCCAGATCACCAGAACGGCGCTGGAGACCAGCAGCGCCATGCCCGCCGCCATGACCACGGCCTGACGGGCATGGGACCTCGACCTCGACCTCGACCTCGACCTCGACCTCGACCTGATGGTCAGCACAGCGGCTACTCCGACCACAACGGCACAGAGCAGCAGACCGGTCAGGCGGCTGAACGCCAGCAGGTGGGCCACCCCGGTCAGCTGACTCAGCGAGACGCTCAGAGAG
>JBQELM010000335.1:0-3023 GCA_052103915.1 Mycetocola sp.
TCGCTGTCGCTGTCGCTGTCGCTGTCGCTGTCGCTGTCGCTGTCGCTGTCGCTGACCGTGCCGCCGGCTCAACGCGCACGGCCCGCAAGGCGGGCGCCAGCGGGGGATGGCGGCGCACAGGCAAAAACCTCCGGTGACGGCGGGCGGATGCCCACCGTCACCGGAGGTCGTGGAGTGTGGTCCTGCGGTCGGTGCCGATGTGCTCGGCAACGGTCGCGCTCACGCTCACGGTCACGGTCGCGCTCGCGCTCGCGCTCGCGCTCGCGCTCACGCTCGCGCTGCCGCTGACACGCTGCCGCGTCAGCGAGCGCTTAGGCCGCTTCGATCACCACGGTGCTGAACGAGTCAGCGGGCAACGTGATGTCAAAGGCCTGGCCGTCGAGTGACACCGTCGCGCTCAGTTCCTCACCCAGATCGTTCTGCATGATTACAACAACGGAGCCGTCCGGATTGAGGAACGCAAGCTGGTTCTCGTGACCCGACCAGCTGAACGCCTCAATGTGCTTGGCACCCGGCTGCAACTCGTGGGTCAGGTGCTTCATCAGCTGGTACTCGTGGGTGTACCGGTAGCTGTTGTCGCTGGGGTCAACCACAACGAGCGAGTTCTGCGCCCAGCCCCAACGGCTCACGCCGCCCTCGTCGAGCGCCAGATTCCAGTAGGTGTACGCGGTGGCTCCGTCCTGGATGAACCGCTTCATCAGCGTCCAGGTGTAGCGGGCAAAACGCCAGTCGTTGCGGCCATCGCCGCACTCCTGCTCGGTCTGGTAGAGCGGCAGCTCCGGGGCGATGCGGTGGGCATCGGCGATAGCACCCTTGCCCGCCCACTGGAATCCGGCACCCTTCACCCATGGGCCAGCCGTCGGGTCGTTCAGCACGGTCTCCAGGTGGGCGGGGTTGGGGCGCTCCTGGGTGCCAAAGAACACCTCAACGCCGAGCGCATCCATCTCCGGTCCCAGCACGGAGATGAACCGGGCCAGCCCCTCCGGGGTCCAGGTGCAACTGGGGAACACCTGCGGCGAGTTGAACTCGTTCTGCGGCATGACCATGCCGATGCTGATGCCCTCGGCGCGGTACTCCTCAATGAAGCGAGCAAAGTACCGGGCATAACTGCTCAGATACGCGGGGTCCTGGATCATCATGTCCGTGCCCTCAACACCGACCTGCTCGGGGGTGAGTCCGTTATCAACGTCACTGCCCTGCCACGGCATCGCCGCGGCGTAGTGGCCGTTGGTCTTCATCCAGGTGGGCGGGCTCCACGGCGACGCCCACAGTCGCAGCTCCGGCTGGCTCTGCTTGGCGGCGTTGATGAACGGGATGAGGGTGGCCCGGTCGTGGTCGATGCTGAAGTTGTTCAGCTCCAGGTCGCCGTCCGTCTCGTCGTAGGAGTACCAGTCGGTCGAGAAGTCGTTGGCACCGATGGGCATGCGGCACAGCGTAAAACCGGTGCCAACACCTGGCTCAAACATCTCCCTGAGGATGTCGTCGCGCTCGTCCTGGCGGAGCCGGGACAGGGCGGTCCAGCCGAGCTCGTTGAAGCACACGCCAAAGCCGTCCATCGTCTGCTTGGGCTCCGACGTCTTGAGCAGGACGTTGGGCATGCCGGCCAGCTCGGTCAGCTGCAGGTCAGGCTGGGCAACCCAGGCGCTGTGCTCGGTGGTGGTGACCCAGCGGACACGGCGGGTGGCGGTTGTGGTGGACACTAGCGGACCTTTCGGATCGGGGCGATGACAAGAGCTGCGGCACCAAGCAGGATGGCGGCGGCAAAGAAGGTGGCCTGGTAGCCGCCGGTCGCAACAACAAGGAACGAGGTGATCACAGGGCCGATGATCTGGCCGCCGGTGTTGGCCACGTTGAGCAGACCCAGGTCCTTGGCGGCGTTCTCCTTGTTGGGCAAGACCTCGATGTTGAGGGCCTGGTCAACGGAGTTGAAGACGCCGTTGCCGATGCCGGAGAGCACGGCGAACACGATGTAGCCCCAGGCGAACGGTGCAAAGGCCGGAACAAGCGCACCGATACCGATGAGGACCGCTGAGCCGATCACAAACGGCTTCCGGCGACCAACCTTGTCGGACAGCGGGCCGGAGCCAAAGCCGAACACCAGACCGGTGATGAGGGTGATCAGGGCGGCGGTGGAGATGATGCCACCGGCAGCGGCGGTCTCCAGGCCGATGTAGTCGGTGAGGATGTAGAGCTGGTAGTTGGTGATGGCGTAGGTTCCAGCCATAAGCAGGAACTTGCCGATCAGGGCCAGGTAGAAGTCGCGGGCTCCCCGGCGCGGCAGGGCAAAGCTGGACAGGATCTGCTTGGCGGTGAGGCGCTCGGCACTGTCGCCCCGGTTGGAACGCTCGGGGGCGATGATGACAAACAGCACACCGGAGGCCAGCGTTGCCGCGGCAAAGAGGAGGAACCCTGGTCCCGTGTTCTCCAGGAACCGCGCACCGATGATCTGGGCGAGGGACACACCAACAACCATGCTGACGCCGTACAGGGCGGAGACGGTTCCGCGGTACTTTTCGGTGACACGGTCCGAGATGACGGCGACCATCGAGGCAATGATCGAGTTCAGGCCGAGGATGTAGACGCACCACCACACGAAGACACCGGTCACGCTCTCCGTGGTGCTCAGAGCAACGAGTGCGCCGGCGCCAACGACGGCGCCGCCCAGAATCCAGGGCCCACGACGGCCGATGGGGGAGCGGGTCACATCGGAGAGGGCACCAAACACAATGTTTGCGGCGAGAGCGAGGACGGCACCGACAATGCCAACGCTTCCCACGAGTGCAACCTTGTCGTCGGGTGCGATGCGCTCAAGAACGGAGGGCAGGAGCACGGCGATGCTGCCGATGTACGGACCGATCCACAGGACGGCGCCCAGGACAAGAGCAATGGCGACCCGCCAGTTGAACCGAGACAGCGAGGTGCGGCCCACAACAACGTTCGACGTTGTCAGAGCATCACCGTCTTTCGCCACATTGAATAACCCGCGACGCTGCGACATGACATCCTCCACAATGAGAAAACTA
>JBQELM010000336.1:0-3015 GCA_052103915.1 Mycetocola sp.
GACTGAACAAGTGCCAATCACTTGGACGTGTGGGGCCTGCGGTTCCCCCCGGACCGTCGGCGTGCTGGGAGGCAGGATCCATCCCAACAACATTCGAGTTTAGAGGAAGTGAGGATTTCTCGCATCAGGAACGTATGGGGTCCCCTCCCCCAGTTTGCGGGGCGCAGATCGGGGTATGTTTAGCGGTTGGGTGATGCCGATCCGCCGTAGCCGGGCAGACGTTTGACCGCACGGAGGATCTCCGCAGCCAGCGGCAGGCGCTCCCACATCGACCAGTTGTCGGTGTCTGTGCTGTCCTCGTCTCGCAGCGAACCGATCTGCTGATGCAGGGCCTGCATCTTGAGATCAAGGTCGTGAGCGGAATCGGCAGCCTCGGTCAGCTCGGTGGCAAGGTGCTCGGGAACGGAGCCGTCAAACTTGTAGTTGATTTTGTGTTCAAGGCTGGCCCAGAAATCCATGGCTATGGTCCGCAGCTGGACCTCAACGATGACGTTCTCCACTCGGTCGCTGAGGTGCACGGGCGTCTCAAGGATCATGTGCAGACTGCGGTACCCGCTGGGTTTGGGCGCGGAGATGTAGTCCTTCACCTCAAGCACCCGAATGTCGCGCTGGCGCGCGAGCATCTGCTGGATCGCGGGGATATCGGGGATGAAGCTGCACACGATGCGCACACCGGCGATGTCGTGCAGGTTGGCTGTGATGCTCTCAACGTTGCGGTTGATGCCGAGGCGCTCCGCCTTGGCGATGATGCTGGCGGGGGTCTTCAGGCGGGAGGTGACGTGCTCGATGGGGTTGTAGTCGTGGATGTGGGCAAACTCCTCTTTGAGGATGTTCACCTTGGTCATGACCTCATCCAGGCCAAACTTGTACGCCATCATCATGCGGGTCATGTCGGCTCGGAGCGTGTTGACCTCGTCAACGGTTGACCGGGTGAGCGCAAGACCAAGAAGCGGGGAATCCGAGGCAAGAGGCGCTGACGCTGCGGGCGTCGTGGGCGTGGACACGGAATCAGGCGATGATGCCTGCGCTGACTCTGTTGCCTGCGCTGACTCTGTTGCCTGCGCTGACCGTGATGCCCGCTCTCCGGTTGAACGGTGTGACGACTGTGGAGGGAACGCTCGCGAAGAGTCGGGCGTCTCGGGTTTCATGTCGGTATCCATCCGGTGTGTGATGACAGCGCTGCTGCTCCGTCGCTGCCTGAGGGAAGCGTAACCATCGAGTCTGTGTGTGGGATATGCCCGGCCGTGGTGCGCGTTGTGGACGCGGACGTGCTGGTGGAGATGGAGGCGCTGACGCGGGCGTAAAATTGCTGCATGATCATCGCACGCCCCATCCCGATCGCGCGCGGTTGGTGCACCGCGTGACCGCTGACGAGGGGTTCCGGTTCCGGCACCTGTTTGATGTCAGGGGAATCGGCCGCATGACGCCGGTCGGACGGGGAGACCTGAGCGTCTCGCTCCGAGTCACCATCGTCATCATCGCGTGCCTTGGCGTGGTCATGCTGATGGGAACGTACGCCTGGATCCCCTACGCGTCGTTTGGCGCGATGGCCATCGTGTTTAGCCGGAGCCCCCGGCTTCCCGAACGATTGCTCAGCCAGAGTGTTGGTGCGCTTGGGCTGTTCACCGCCGTTTTAGTTGGAACCCTTCTTGGCGCGGTTGGTGCACCGATTCCCGTCGCGATTGTGGCCGCCGCTCTTCTGGGCGCCGCGGGAACAACGCTGGTTGATGCCGTTGGGGTCCGCCCATCGGGAACGCTGTTCTTTATGTTCGCGTACACCGTCGCTGAGGCTCAGGGCAGCTGGCAGATCCTGCTCCCCGCACTGGTCATCACGGCGAGTGCGTCGCTTGTGGCGATCGTGGTTGGCAGCGCACCCCTGCTGCGTCGGCCGGAGCAGAGGGCGGCACTTCGAACGGCTGTTGCGGTGCTGCCCGCTCGGGTGCACAGCGTGAGACTTCTGGCGCTGAGAGCGGGAACCGTGGCGCTCGCCGTCGCTGTCGCCGGAATCGTCGGCTGGTGGATTGCCCCCGACCACTACGGCTGGTCCATGGTTGCCGCCGTCGTGCCGCTTGCCGCGTTTGATGTCAGGCACCGGATCGGCCGTGCCTGGGAGAGAATCGCCGGAACACTGGTTGGCGTTGGGCTGGCCTACATCCTGCTTGAGCTCAGTGTTGCACCATGGATGACGGTCATCATGGTCGCCGTCATGCAGTTCCTCACCGAGGTTTTTATTCTGCACAGCTACGCGGTCGCCACGGTATTCATCACTCCGCTCTCGCTTTTGATGATGAGTTTTGCCGGGGGAGTCGACTCCTCCCAGATGGTGACGGAGCGGGTCAGCACCACGGTGTGCGGTGCACTGATCGGGCTGGTTTTCTCCGTGCTGGCGTGGTCGGTTGAGCGGCGGGGCACGACGGGTGTGGCCTGAGATATGGCATCGGGGCTTGACCCGGTAGTTTGGGTTGCAGAACAGTGCTGCGCCAACGTCGTGCGTCACGGCGAGGCGGGCCAGCCGAAACCTCTGGGAGTCGCATTTCACTATGTCAACCATCATCTATACGCACACCGACGAGGCGCCCCTTCTGGCGACCTACTCGTTCCTGCCGATCATTGAGCGTTTTGCCGCAAAGGCGGGAATCGCCGTCGAGACGCGGGACATCTCGCTGGCGGGCCGCATCATCGCTCAGTTCCCTGAGCGGCTCACCGCGGAGCAGCGGCTGGATGACGCGCTGACAGAGCTGGGTCAGCTGGCCGAGCAGCCCACAGCCAACATCATCAAGCTCCCCAACATCTCGGCCTCAACACCGCAGCTGAAGGCGGCGATTGCTGAGCTTCAGGCGCTGGGCTTTGACGTTCCCGACCTGCCGGAGGACCCGTCAACCGACGAGGAGAGGGACGTTGCCGCGCGCTACGACCGTGTGAAGGGCTCAGCGGTGAACCCGGTGCTGCGTCAGGGCAACTCGGACCGCAGGGCACCGGCCGCGGTGAAGGCCTACGCCAAGGCTCACCCCCACT
>JBQELM010000337.1:0-3004 GCA_052103915.1 Mycetocola sp.
CATCGACTGGCGCGGAATCCTGCGCAACAAGTGGCTGGTTCGCATCATCCTCGTTGGCATTGGTCTGGGCGTTTTCCAGCAGCTGACCGGTATCAACTCGATCATGTACTACGGCCAGATCGTGCTGATCGAGTCCGGCTTTGAGGCCAACGCTGCACTGATCGCCAACATCGCCCCCGGAATCATCGCGGTCGTTGGTGGTCTGATCGCGCTGTGGATGATGGAGAAGATCAACCGCAGGACCACCCTGCTTCTGGGCTACTCGCTCACCACCATCTGCCACTTCCTGATCGGTATCGCCTCCGTTGCACTGCCGGAGGGCAACCCGCTGCGCCCCTGGGTCATCCTGTTCCTTGTTGTGGCGTTTGTCGGCTCCATGCAGACCTTCCTCAACATCGCCACCTGGGTGCTGCTGAGCGAGATCTTCCCGATGAAGATCCGCGCATTCGGAATGGGGATCGCGGTGTTTATGCTCTGGATCGCGAACGCGCTGCTGAGCCTGTACTTCCCATCGGTTGTGGACGCGGTCGGGATCACGGGAACGTTCTTCGGATTTGGTGTGATCGGAATCATCGCGGTGGTCTTCATCTACACACAGGTGCCGGAGAGCCGTGGCCGCACGCTGGAAGAGGTGGAGGAAGGCGTCACAACCGGTGCCATCTCCACCGTGGCGGCTCGGCGCCGTCGCCGCTAGGACCCGGGGCGATCCGGACTAACGCCCCGACAGACATCGGCCGCACCCGCTCAGAGAGTGGGGGCGGCCGATGCCTGTTGGTGGGGAGGGCTCGTGGCTAAGCTGGCACGGTGACTGAGATCCAGAACAGCGAGCGTCGCTCTGACCAGACCGTCCTCTCCGCTGCCGGAAACTCAACGCAGCGGAGGACCGACGGGGCAGCTCTCGCTTCGCTCCTTGTCGGAGGCCTGGCGATGCTGCTGCTTCCGTTTGGGCTGGTGTCGGTCCCCGCCGCCGTTGTTGCGGTGATTGCTGCTCTGGTCAGCCGTGCACGGCTCAAAGCTCAGCCGCAGCTGTCTGGCGTGGTGCCGTCGCTGCTCGGTTTCATCGCGGGGTGTGTTGTTCTGGGGGTCACCGTCGTCCCGCCCGTGATGAGCGCTGTCCTCTCTGTCCTCATTCAGGCAGTGGCAGCGCTCACCTCAGCCTGAGTTAGGACACAAACGACCGGACGAGGGCGTTGAACTCGTCCGGCTGCGTGACAAAGCCGGCGTGGGTGCGAATTGTCTCAAAGCGCGCGTTGGGCAGCTGTGCGCTCACCCAGCGCGAGGCGTCCTCAGCCCACTCGTCCCTGGCGAGGAACAGCAGCGGCTTGCCCGTGTTGTTGAAGGCGATGGCTGCGCCGGAGTAGTCGGCGGATAGTCCCTCAACACCGGTGATGATCGCGATGTGCTCCGGCGTCTGGTTGCCGAGTGCAATGAGGTCGCGGGCAACGGGGTCGCTGTCGGCTGCGTCTGTCTCCAGTCCAAGCGCATGGGTGGCAATGAACGCCCAGAAGTCGTCGCGGGCAGTGGAGAGGAACTGGATGAACGCGGGAAGGCCATCGTGGCTGAGCGAGGCCTCGCCCCACTCGCTGGGGTTGTGCGGGTCGTTGACCACGTGCGGCGGCTCGTCGATGAGGATGAGCTTGCTGACCCGGTCGGAGCCGAACTGGTCAAGGTAGGACAGTGCATCAAGCGTTCCGAACGACCACCCGGCAAGGACAACGTCGGTGAGGTCAAGCGCCGTCAGGAGGGCGTCAAGGTCGCGGCCGCGCTGCGGGAAGCTGTTGCCGGTGAGCGGCTTGCTTGATCCGCCGTGGCCGCGCGGGTCAACGGCGATGACGTCGTAGTCGGCGGACAGGTCGGCCAGCTGGGCTGCAAACACGTCGGCGGGAATGGTCCAGCCGGGAATCAGGACAAGAGGCTGGCCCTGACCGGCGCGGAGGACTCGCAGGTCGATCCCGGTGCTGATGCTGATGGTGTGCTCGGTCACGGTGGAGGGCAGGGCAAATGCGGGTGGGGGTGTCATGCCTTGATGCTATTCGTGTCTGGGGGAGGCGGCACGGATGTGACCATCGATGTCGATGTCGATGTCGATGTCGATGTCGATGTCGATGTCGATGTTGATGTTGATGTTTATGTTGATGTATGTGTCGGTGGAGATGTGCGTGGGGCGCCGTCGCGGGCGTGATGTGGGGCCTGTTCGCCGCGCGGAGCCGTCACACAACGACCATCAGCGGAACGTTACGCGCACGAAACACTGAAGAAACCCATCCGCGATCCGGGCTTGTAAACATGTTGTTTAGTAAAGGTGAACAGGCTGTTTACCCCTCTTTCTTCATCCCAACCACGAAGGCTGCCATGACCCCCACCGAACCAGACACCGCAGCACTGGGTGCCCGTGTGCGCGAGTTGCGTGCCCTCCGTCAGCTCACCATGCGTGACCTGGCAGACCGTGCTGGAGTCAGCGCCGGGTACATCAGCCAGATTGAAAAGGGGCAGGCGAACGCGAGTCTGCAGGTGGTCAGGAGTATCGCTGATGCGTTCGGCATGCAGTGGATGGAGCTCTTCCAGCCGGCACCGGTTCACGGCAGGGTGCTGCGTCGCTCGGAGCGTTCCACCCTGTTCTCGTCCACGGCGGTCAGACACTACGGCATCACCCAGCCGCCGCTGGGCAACGTTGAGGTCATCGTTTCTGAGTACGAACCGGGTGAGCAGGTTGGCGACGACAGCTACACCCACGGTGACTCGCAGGAGGTGTGTGTTGTCCTCGCCGGAACCATCCGCTTCACCATCGCCGACAGCAGCTACGAACTCAGCGCGGGAGACAGCATTGAAATCCGAACCTCAACTCCCCACTCACTGATCAACATCGGCTCGGTTGTCGCCGAGGCGATCTGGGTGGTGACGCCGCCCTCGGCCCCCGTCTGGCCCTAAGACCGACCGCGCACACGCTTGCGGCGTCGGTGCTCACCGGGCCCCAGGGGTGAGGAGGGCTTCACCGCACCCCAGC
>JBQELM010000338.1:0-489 GCA_052103915.1 Mycetocola sp.
TCGCCAGCGCTTGCCAGGCCGTGGCCAACGACGGTGTAAAGCTCCCGCTGCAGCTCATCGAGGGCTGCACAACGGGGGATGGGAAGACAACGATGACACCTGAGAAGTCCGAGGGGGAGCGAGTCATCTCGGCTGACGCCGCCTCGGAGACGAGAAAGATGATGGAAACAGTTGTCACCGACGGATTCCTCGCTGACTCGCTGACATTGCCTGGATACCGTGTCGCGGCCAAGTCGGGTACCGGCGAGCAGTTTGATGAAACCGGTACGCTGAAGTCAACGTTCTTCGCGTCAATGGCCGGGATGGTTCCGGCTGACGATCCGGAGTACGTCGTGACTGTTCATCTGAAGGACCCCCTCACCCTGCTGTCCTCCGCAGCAGCGGCGCCCGTGTTCAAGCAGGCGGTGACCCAGGTGATCAAACACTATGAGATTCCGCCATCAACTACGCCGGGATCTGACTATTCAGGCTATTGGAAATAGCATGTTG
>JBQELM010000338.1:499-3003 GCA_052103915.1 Mycetocola sp.
CCCTGGCGTTTGGGCGCGCACGGCGCATCAAACGGGAAGAACGGAAATGATACAACTGAGCATCGCCGAGATCGCAGAGATCGTCGGCGGAACCCTCGTGACCAGTTCACAGACCCTTGCCGCCAGCGCTGTTGTTGACGGCGTCGTCGACACCGATTCACGACTGATGGAGCCGGGCGGCATCTTTGTCGCGAAGCCAGGCGAGGAGACCGACGGCCACCTGTTTGTTGGTGCCGCTGTTCAGGCTGGTGCCGTTCTGGCATTGGTCGAGCGTGAGGTTGACGAGCCGATTGCCCAGATTGTTGTTGATGACGTTGTCATTGCGCTTGGCGAGTTTGCGCGGGCTGTTGTGGCGCGAGTCCACGCAGGTGGCACGCTTCGGGTTGTGGGAATTACCGGTTCAAATGGTAAGACCACAACCAAAAACATGGTTGCCGCGATTCTGGAACGCCAGGGGGAGACCGTTGCGGCCAAAGCCTCGTTTAATAACTGGGTGGGAGCGCCGCTGACGATGCTCCGCATCACGGAGAGCACCCGCTACCTTGTTGCAGAAATGGGGGCGAGCGCCCCAGGTGAGATCGCCAAGCTTGTACGGATGGCTGTTCCGGATATCGGTGTTGTACTGAAGGTTGGTCTTGCTCACGCCGGAGGCTTTGGCGGAATTGAGGCAACAGCGCGAGCAAAAACCGAAATGGTCTCGGACCTTGCGCCGGACGCGGTCGCTGTGCTGAACACCGACGACCCTCGTGTTGCTGCCATGCGAGACAAGACTGCTGCACGTGTCCTGTCCTTTGGACTGGCCGACAGCGCGGATGTTCGAGCCGAAAACATTGTCTCCGGTCGCGACGGGACCCATTTCACCCTGGTCGGTGCCGGGACGAGTGCTCAGGTTCACCTGCGCGTGCTTGGCGAACACCACGTGTATAACGCGGTTGCCGCTGCGGCCGTCGCGCTCGAGCTTGGCGTCCCCATGAACGACGTTGCGTCGATCCTTTCCTCTATCACCCGTGCAGAACGCTGGCGGATGGAGGTGCTCGGCGGCGCAAACGGTGTCACCGTGATTAACGACGCTTATAACGCCAGCCCTGATTCGATGGCGGCGGCGCTTCGCACCCTCGCGCAAATCACCGGTCCTGAACAGCGGAGCATTGCCGTCCTTGGGGTCATGAGTGAGCTGGGCGAGTTCTCCGGCGAGGAACACGATCGTGTTGCGCTTCAGCTGGTGAGGCTGGGGATTAATCAACTTGTTGTTGTTGGTCCTGAGGCGCGCCGACTCCATATCACCGCGATCAATGAGGGTTCGTGGGATGGTGAGTCGGTGTATACAGAAAATCAGGACGAGGCGCTCGAGTACCTGCGTACCTTCGTCAAGCCCGGTGACACGGTTCTGGTCAAGTCATCTAATTCTGCCGGGCTGAGATTCCTCGGCGACCGCCTCGGGGAGGCCTTCGCGTGATTGCACTTCTGACCGCTGCAGGCCTGTCGCTGCTGTTTACGCTGACACTGACTCCTGTATTCATCAAGCTGTTCCACAAGCTTCAGTGGGGGCAGTTCATCCGCTCTGACGGGCCCAAGTCGCACTACTCGAAGCGGGGCACGGCAACGATGGGTGGCATCGTTGTCATCCTTGCCTCCATCTTTGGCTACTTTGTTGCCATTTTGATCACGGGCGATTCGGTGACCGTGTCGGCACTCCTTGTACTGCTCATGATGGTCGGGCTTGGACTCGTTGGTTTCATTGACGACTTCATGAAGACCAGGAAGCAGCAGAGTCTTGGTTTGGGCGGCTGGGCGAAGATCGTTGGTCAGGTCCTGGTTGCGGTCGTGTTTGGGCTCCTGGCAATCAACTTCCCGAACGCTGAGGGCGCAACTCCGGTGAGCGGGGCCATCTCGTTCACTCGGGATCTTGACCTGAACCTGTTGCTGATCTCACCGATCGCTATTGGTGTCATCGTCTACCTGCTCTGGACGACTCTTCTGGTCACGGCAACATCAAACGCGGTGAACCTGACGGATGGGCTTGACGGTCTTGCCACCGGCGCATCAATTCTTGCCGTGGGATCGTACGTGATCATCGGGTTCTGGCAGTACAACCAGTCCTGCTTCTCGCCAGGGCTTGCAGAGGAAGTCGCCTACAAGTGCTACGACGTTCGCGACCCGCTGTCTGTTGCGGTTGTTGCGGCGGCAATCTGTGGTGCGCTTGTTGGGTTCCTCTGGTGGAACACCTCTCCCGCACAGATTTTCCTCGGCGACACCGGATCGATGGCCCTTGGTGGCGCCATTGTTGCCCTGGCCATGGTGACGCGGACCGAACTTCTGCTTCTGCTTATCGGCGGTCTGTTCATCATTGAGGCTGGCTCGGTCATCGTGCAGCGCGCGTACTTTAAGGTCACGCACGGCAAACGCATTTTCAGGATGAGCCCCATTCACCACCACTTTGAGCTCAAAGGCTGGGCGGAAGTCACGGTTGTTGTGCGGTTCTGGATTGTGGCCGGACTGTTTGT
>JBQELM010000339.1:0-2989 GCA_052103915.1 Mycetocola sp.
CGTCACCGAGGAGCAGTACCAGGCCTGGGCCGGGCCGACCGGGTCGCACACCCTCCAGCTGGCACGCGGCAAGGAGCTGCTGACGAACACGATGAACAGCTCCGACCTGGACGCCATCATCTACCCGTCCGGCACCCCGTACGGCACGATCGGAACCAACATGCGCCTCAGCCCCAACACCGGGTTGCCCGCCGTGACGGTCCCGATGGGCCAGGCAATCGCCGCAGACAACACCGTAACCGGTGGCGGCGTGAACCTGGAGTTCCTCGGCCGTGCCTACGACGAGTCGACCCTGATCGGTCTGGGCTACGCGTTTGAGCAGGCCACCCACGCCCGCACCAGCCCCGCGCTGTACGGACCGCTCGGCTAGTTGCCACACGCGAGCCGTTCGGCTCAGCACTCCATCCCCCCACCCGCGGCCACCCCGTCCATGCGACGGGGTGGCCTCGGCCCTGTGGTCCAGCTCTCTGGTCTAGCCCTGTGGTCTAGCTCTGCGCTCGCCGGTCAGCGGAGCGGCGGGAACGGCGGCCGATCAGCAGCGCTCCGGCGGCAAGCACCGCGGCGGCGGCTCCCCACAGGAACGTGTTCAGCGGCGAGGCCCCGGTCGTTGCCAGATCCCCTGCGCCCTCGACAGTGTCAGCGCCGGACGTGCCCCGACCGTCCTGAGCGGCATCGGCTGCCGTGGCCGCTGAGCCGTTGGCCGTGGACGCCCCGTCCGACCCGGCACCCGCACCGCCATCAGCGGCACCGTCTGAGCCGCCGTCCGCAGAGCCGTCAGCGGCACCGGGCGAACCGGTGTTGGCACCGCCGCCTGCGCCCGACTCACCCTCGTCGTCCGCGGTGGTGAGGTACACACCGTCTGCGCGCACCTCAACCGTGTGCCCGGCGGCACCAGGACCGCTGAGCTCAACGGCGGCGAACTCACCGGTCACGGGACCCTCCGCGGAGTCGCCCAGGTCAGCGGTGGACGCCGCGACAGCAGCCGGTGCTGTCGAACCCGCATCCGCTCCCGCGTCCGAACCAGTACTGTCACCAGCGCCGGAACCAGTGGTCGTCATCAATGGCACGTCCCCCGCTGCCCCCACCCCGGCCGGAACCTCAACACGAAGCTCCCCGCCGAGCGACAGAGCGGAATCGGCCACAACCGGCTTCCCCGCCGTCAGCAGAACCGTGCCGCCGTCACCCAGTGCCAGCTCGGATGCGACCGCTGTTGCCGTCGCCCGCAGGTCAAGGCTGCCGGAGTCGACGGCAACAGAACCGCCGCCCAGGGCACTCACGGTTGTCGCAACAACGTCTGCGCCGTCCACCCGCACCCCACCGGCAAAGCTGTTGTCGCCCGCCAGGGTGAGTGTGCCCTCGCCCGACACCGTCAGACCGCCGTCACCGCTGATGTCGTTGCGCCACACGTCGGTTCCGGACAGCTCGCCGCTGTCCTCGTCCAGGGTGATCGCCACATCGGTGGGGAACGACCCAAATCCGTTGGTTGCCGCAAACAGGTTCAGTCGGCCCCAGCCCTCCGCGTCGTCGGTCACGGGCAGACCCGACTCCAGTGCCGTGGAGTACAGCACCCAGCGACGCTGCTCGTCGGTGAGGTACGGCAGGCTCCCCTCCAGGAGCACCTCGGCTCCAGCCGGAACGCGCGGGGCCTCGGTCGTGTCGCCGACGGGCTCAAAGTCGAAGGTGGTCTCCGCCAGGTACCGGGCCAGCTGCGCCTGGTAGGCGTCACGATCCGTGTCCGTGCTGACGGTCGGGTCAAGTGTTGATTCCACCTGCTCCCGTGCACGGCCAATCAGCTCGGCGTTGGCGTCATCGGCCAGGGTTGACGCGGCAATCGCCGTCGCCAGCACCCGGCCGCCGATCACATCAAGCGGCGAGTGCATGCCTGCCACGACCCGGCTGTGCCCGATCAGCGCCGCCTCGGCAACCAGCTCGTCGGCGTGCTCTGGCGAGGCAGCGCCAAGGGCGAACGCCGTCAGGAATGCCGCGTTGGTGTGTCCGCTCGGGAAGCCGCCGTCGCTGGCCGCCTCACTCTCCGGCTTGAT
Source organism: Mycetocola sp. (assembly GCA_052103915.1). Classification (GTDB taxonomy): domain Bacteria; phylum Actinomycetota; class Actinomycetes; order Actinomycetales; family Microbacteriaceae; genus Mycetocola_B. The sequence goes on from JBQELM010000339.1 coordinate 2,043, forward strand.
CACCGGGGCAAGCCAGGGCAGGATCTCGACCTCGTCGCTCCAGCGGAACGGACGCATGTACGCGTAGTAGGACTTGGCGTTGTTTGATGTGGCCGTTGACCCGCGAACCGTGTCAACAAGCTGCACCGCAGCGCCAAGCTCCGAGTCCGCATCGGCCCAGCGACCGCGTGCGTTGCCGGTGTCCTCGTATTTGACCGTTGTTGCGTCGGCAGGGATCTGGTCGGGAATGCTTGTGCCCACCCCGGCGAGCGCGCGGAACGCGGCAGCATCGGTCCCGAGCCCGTCAACGGTTGAGTAGTTCTGGTTCCGTCGATCGATCAGGTACGCCTGCTCCGCCTGCTCGGTGGTCCGCGTGGTCGTGATCTGCTCAACCAGCGCGATGTTGTGGTCAAGGACCTGCGCGTTCAGTGCGGTTCCGTTGTTCCATCCGGTGCCCGGCTGCCAGTAGTCGAGCATGCCGTTCAGGACGCCGATGGACGGGTTCGTCTCCGGTGTGGTGTTGGCCGAGGTGTTGGCCCGATAGGTGTCGACAAAACGTCCGTACACGCCGTCAACGGGGTCGAGTGCTGTGCTGTCCAGCAGGGCGGACGGGTCGCCGTGACCGGCACCGGTCTGCATGGCGGTCGATGCTGCGGCGGTGCTCAGTGGCGCCGCCTGGACGGCGTGCGGGGCCTGGACGGCGATCGGAAGCAGGACGGCACCGCTGAGGGTGACCGCGAGCGTGGCGCGACGGAGCAGGCAGGGCGGGGTGGGGGCTGTCATCGTGATCTTTCGGGGAACGTGCGCACCCCCGAACGGGGGCAACCGTGACAGACCCTAAAGACCGCGGGTTACCGGGACCTTCCCTCCCGCTAACCGGCAGGTGACGCGTTGGGGTTGTCCACCACGGCGGCCACGGCCTCAATCTCGACCAACTGGTTGTCGTAGCCCAGCACCGTCACACCCAG
>JBQELM010000340.1:0-2989 GCA_052103915.1 Mycetocola sp.
GTCAACGTGCACAACGTCGCCGTCCTCAAAGCCACGGACAACCTGCGCGATAGCGTCGGCCTCGCGGATGTTGGCCAGGAACTTGTTGCCAAGGCCCTCGCCCTCGCTCGCGCCACGCACGATACCGGCGATGTCAACGAAGGACACGGCGGCGGGCAGGATCTTCTCGCTGCCGAAGATGCCGGCCAGGACGCTGAGGCGCTCATCGGGCAGGTTCACCACACCAACGTTCGGCTCGATCGTGGCGAACGGGTAGTTCGCCGCGAGAACCTGGTTTTTGGTCAGTGCATTAAAGAGGGTCGACTTGCCAACGTTGGGGAGACCGACGATTCCGATTGTAAGAGCCACGAGGCTCTATCGTACCGGGCCGTCACGCTCCGGCCCACCATTCGCGTTGTTCGGCCGCGTGGTTTCCGCCGACCCGATTTCTGCGTTGGCCACCTGGCCCGCGTCCGGCGCACGCAACGCCCGTGGCCGCCGGGTACTCAGCCAGACACCGACAAGCACAATCACCCCGCCAACAATCTGCATGGGAGCCACGGCAATGCCGATGGCGATGCCAATCACGGCGGTGAAAATCGGCAGCAGGTTCAGGTAGATGCCGCTGCGTCCCGCACCGAGGGCCCGCACGGCGACGTTCCACAGCACAAGCGAGAGGACACTCGGGAAGATGCTGATGTACAGCAGCCCCGTCCACCCGGCGCCGCTGAGCGCAAAGCCATCCAGCTGGGTCAGGGCAAAGGGCGCGAGCAAGACAACAGCGAACAGCGTCTGGACGGCGCTGGCGGTCACCGGAGGGGTTGTCAGCGCTCGCCCGCGCACCGTGTACAGCGCCCAGCAGATGATTGCCCCGATCATGGCCAGTTCGCCGCGATGATCGCCCCCGCCGCTGACAAATGAGCCGATGTCCCCCTTCGTCACCAGAAGCACGGTGCCGACCAGCGACACGGCCAGCCCGATGACCAGTCCACGCGAGGGCCGCTCCCGGGCCAGCAGGGCAGCCGTAACCGCAATCAGGACCGGGTTGATGGCGCTGATGAGGGCCGCGTTGACGGGCGTGGTGTACTGCAACGCCAGGTAGGTGAACAGGCAGAACCCAATCAGTCCAAGCGCCGACTGGACCAGGTGCGCGGGCCATTCCCTCAGCGCCGCACGCCAGTTGGGCCGTTCAAGCACGAGTGCGAGCAGAACAATCGGCACAAGCGCAAACAGCCAGCGGAGGAACGTCAGCAGGAGCGGGCTGGTCTCCTGCACAACAACCGCGCCGAACAAAAAGTTGCCGGCCCAGAACAGATTGGCCAGCACAAGGAAGACGTAGTTTTTGCCCGTGCGCATCCCTCCATCGTATGCCCGCGTCGCGCCGTTACTGGCCATGAATCAACCCGGCTCAGCCAGCGAATGACGGGTGATCCACAATGTCAGTGGCACCCGGCAGAGTGGCCGCATGGATTCCCCGCTTGGACTTGTTCTGCTTGCCATCGCCGCCGTGGCCGTTGGCGCGCTAGCCGCCGCGCTGGTGCTTGCTCGTCGTGCGCCCGCGGGGGCAGCCGATCAGCGTGCCGCGCTGACCGCCGACCGCGACCAGGCTGTGGCCGAGCGCGACTCGGCCAGGGCAACGGTCGCCCAGCTCAGCACGGAGCTGGCCAGGGCAGAGGCCATCGCCGATGCCACCGGTGACCAGCTCAGGGCCGAGCGGGAGCGCAGCGCCCAGATCCTGGCCGACCAGCGCGCGGAGCAGCAGCGCAGGGCGGAGCAGCAGCAGCGTGAAAGCGCCGTGCTTGAGGCACTGGCACCGGTCAGGGAATCACTGGGACGCATGCAGCAGCGGGTTGAGAGCATGGAGGCGCAGCGGCAGGAACAGTTTGGCTCGCTTGCCGCCCAGCTGGCGGAGGCGCGGACGGCGGACGAGCAGTTGCGCAGTACAACCGAGTCACTTGCCAGCGCTCTACGCTCCACTACCACGCGGGGTGTCTGGGGCGAGACGCAGTTGCGCCGGGTGGTTGAGCTGGCTGGCCTCCTCCCCCACGTGGACTTCAGCACCCAGCACAGCATCACCTCCGATCAGGGCGCGGCCCGGCCAGACATGGTGGTGTCTCTGCCCGGCGGCAACTCGATTGCCGTTGACGCCAAGGTCCCGCTTGATCAGTACCTCGAGGCCAGCGCCATCCCCGCCACGGCAACGGGGGCAGAGGGCGCACGGCGCACCACCCTCCTCGCCGCACATGTGAAGGCCGTTCGGGCCCACGTGGATGCGCTGGCCAAAAAGCGCTACTGGTCTGGACTGGACTCAAGCCCAGAGTTTGTCATCGCCTTCGTTCCCAGTGAGTCGCTGCTCTCCGCAGCCCTGGATGCCGACCCCAGCCTGCTTGACTACGCGTTCAGCAAGCGGGTCGCACTGGCCTCCCCGGTCAACCTCTGGGCGGTTCTCAAAACCGTTGCCGTGACCTGGCAGCAGCAGGCCGTCAGTGCCGAGGCCCACACCCTGTTTGAGCTCGGCAACACCCTGTACCAGCGGATCGGTGTCCTCGCCGGTCACGCCGACTCGCTCCGTCGCTCCCTTGAGTCAACGGTGAAGCACTACAACGCCTTCGCCAACTCGCTTGAATCGCGGGTCCTTGTCACGGCCAGGCGGTTCCCCGGCATCGACCAGAACGCGCTGATCAGCGAACCAGCCCACGTTGTTGAGGCGCCGCGCCGCCTCTCCGCTGCGGAGTTTGATGATGCGGACGGGGTGGGCTCGGCGGACCCGACGGACGGGGTGGGCTCGGCGGACGCGGTCGGCTCGGCGGACGCGGTCGGCTCGGCGGACGCAGCCCCCAGCACGGATCTGAACTCCCCAGCCGCCCCTGCCGTGAACGTGAACGTGACCACGACGGACAACCCGCACTAACCACGATTGATGCGCCCCCACTAACCACGGCGGGGGGGGTGGCCTCAGCCACCCGCCCCGCCGTCAACTGTTCAGTACCCGAGAGGGACCACAGCCACT
>JBQELM010000341.1:0-2967 GCA_052103915.1 Mycetocola sp.
GGCCGGTACGGACCGTTGTGAGTGCCTGCTCAAGTGCTCCCCGCGTCTGGACGCTCACATACTCCCAGCCATAGGCCTTAGCCAACGCCTCAAGGTCAACGGTGTGCGGGGTGTACAGCACCCGATCGCGGTCCTCTGTCGTGCCAAGAGCGGCCGCTTCCAGGTCGTCAAAAATGGTTCCGCCGCCGTCGTCGCCAACAATGACCTGAATGCGAGCCGGTGCCTCGGCATCAACACGCAGCAGCGAGCCGGTATCGTGCAGCAGGGTCACATCTCCGAGAACAACCCTGGTGATACCGGGGCTCTGTTGGGTCCGCAGAGCGGCGGCGACGCCCAGCCCTGTTGCGACCGTTCCGTCAATGCCGGACAGCCCCCGATTCGCGTGGACGGGGATCCGTTTTCCTGCCAGCGTGGCATCAGCCACTCTGATCAGCCTGGACGCCCCGAACAGGATGCGATCATGCGGCCAGCTTGTCCGCCACACGGCGTCAACAAGCATCTCCCTGGTAACCCTGGCCCTGATCTGCGCAAACTCGCGCTTCACATGTGCCAGTCTGACCGCCGGGTCGTGGGAGTTGGCGGCGTCAGGATCGGGAGCGATCCCGGTGTCATGCTCGGCCAGCCAGGCTCGTGCCGGGCGCAACCACTCGCCAAGCCAGCCGCGATCCGCGGCACCCTCGGCCACATCAACGGATGCGTAGGCGCGGATACGCTCGCCCGTCCCCCCAACGGTGTCTGCCCCGTAGGCATCAATCACGACGGTGTCCACGTTGTCACGGCCGATCAGAGCGGGAATCTCACGACTCAACGTCGGGTGCCCAAAAACAACAACCCGTTCGATGCGGCCGCCCAGCTCCGGGTCCCTCAGCAGCTCACGGTAGTTGACCACCAGATTGCGCCCAAAGCGGGAACCACTGCTGATCTCGGCCAGGAGGGGCCAGCCGCCGCGGTGAGCGATGTCCTCCGCGATCGGTCCGGAGTCGGCACCGGCGATGACGACGGTGCGTGGGCCCCGGTCAAGCACGATGGCCGGTCGTGCACTGTGTCGCTGGATATCGGGGGCACCGGCTGGTGCGACAAACGGCACCGGTTCGGGCAGTGCGGAGGCCAGCGGGTCACGGAAGGCCGCGTTGATCTGGACGGGTCCAGCACCACCGGGGACCGCTCCCCGTGCGGCAGCGATTGCTGCGGTGACCCGCTCAGTTACCGGCTCGGTGTCGTCCGGGCCCAGCTCACAGCTGTACCGGAGAACATCGCCAAAAATACCGCGCTGTGTTGTTGTCTGATTGGCGCGGATACCGTGCAGTTCTGCGGGACGATCAGCGGTGACCAGCAGCAGCGGGACCCGCGCGTGGCTTGCCTCAAGCACAGCGGGGAACAGGTTGGCCACCGCCGTTCCGCTCGTGACAACAACAAGCGCCGGCACACCGGTCTCCCGGGCAATCCCGAGAGCAAAGAACCCGGCACCGCGCTCATCAATGCGAACGTGAAGCTGGATCTGTCCCTGGCGCTCCGCGGCTGCGGCGGCAAAGGCAATCGCCTGCGAGCGTGATCCTGGCGAGAGCACAACGTGCTCAACTCCCGCACCGATTGCGGCATTCAGCAGGGCGATGGCCGTCGCGGTTGAGTCCTGCCGCTCAGGCATTGTTCTGATCCGTGCCGTCCTCTGCGCTGTCTCCCCGCCGGGACCGATCAGCCTGTTCACTGTCGGGCTGCGCGAGGGTGCTGTCCTCAGAGTCGTTGTCCTGCTGGGGCCGCGGTGCGTCGTTCTGCCCGCCCGCATCAGCGGCGGCGCCTCGCGCGTTCAACGCGTCCTGTGCGGCCTGCTCCTCCTCGTCGAGGGCGCGGAGCTGGTCTTCAAGCTGACGGATACGCTCGTCTTGGTCGGCACGGTCGCGTTCGCTCAGAAACACCGGGTCGTCGTCCGGCGCCGTCTGCCTGAGCACGGGCCCCGAGGGTCCACGGCCGATCACAAACCACAGCACAAGACCGACAACGGGCAGAACAAGGATCAGGACAATCCACGCGGGGCGTGACAGCCCCCTGATGCGTGATTTTGCAAGCATCGCGCAGTCAACGACGGCGTAGATCGTTATGACGACCAGGATCGGGATGGCGATGAGCAGGAGGCGAACCATGTCTCTATGCTAGTCGGCGCTGTCTCGACCGGTCGTGTCTGGCGTTCAGACAAGCCACGTAGACTTGTCCGCGTGAAATCTAGCCGCTCCGTCCTCGTGTACACGGTCCTGCGCCTCGCGGTGTTTGTGATTCCGTTTGTGATCTTCCTCAGCATCGGAGTGATGGGTCCGTACGCGGCCCTGTACGCGGCCATCATCGGCCTGATCCTTTCCCTGCTTTTCCTTCGCGGATCACGGGACAAGGTGGCGGATGCCATCGACCGCACCCGTCACGGTGAGCGCACCACGCCCGCAGATGAGGACATCGAGGACGCGGCCGTTGACGGGGCAACGCTCACCGGCACGGCTCCGGAGAGTTCAGCGTCTGAAGCCTCAGGAACCGAGAGCGACGAGTCGGGCCGTTCCCCCCGCTAGGGTTCGGCGTTCGACCACCACTGCCAGGGCCCGGCGTCAGAAGACCAGCACCAGAGCGCGGCGTCAGAAGACCAGCGAGAGCGTGATCATCACGCCAAAGATGATCTGGATGATGCCCACCAGCTTCAGCACAAGAATGAGTTCCTTTGGTGTGCGTGCCGTGACCGTGATGATGCAGGCGGGGATGGCGACAAGCAGTCCAAAGAGTGCGCCCCACGCGATCGGGTAGAAGATGGCCAGGATCGCGGCGAGCACAAACGGGACAAGCGTAAACACGCAGAACAGCACAATGCTTGCGGTGCGACCGATGCGGACCGTCAGCGTCTTCTTGCCACTGATCCTGTCCTGATCGATGTCGCGGATGTTGTTGACCTCAAGCGCTGCACACGCAATCAGACCAGCACCGATGGCACCG
>JBQELM010000342.1:0-1190 GCA_052103915.1 Mycetocola sp.
GCGTTGCTCCAGCAGCTCCGACTGCTCAACCACCTGACGGGCGTACCCCAGGAACTCTGTGCCGTCCTCGGTGAGCGTCACACCGCGGGCTGAGCGGATGAACAGCGTGCAGCCCACGCGGCTCTCCAGGTCCTTCAACGCGGCGGACATGGTCGGCTGGGAGACGTAGAGCAGGTCGGCGGCGGCACTGATCGACCCCTCGGCCGCGACCTCCACGAAGTACCGCAGCTGCTGAAGCGTGATCCCGCGCGCTGCGCCGATGCTGTCCCTGGCCATAGCGACAGGCTATTGCATGGGGCCCACAGGAAACCGCCTACTCATCCTCCTGGTGCCCCGCGTTCCCCGCGGTCCAGTAGCCCACCGCACGGTGCGCGGATCGGGCCATCCCGTGCACGGTCCGCAGCCGGGTCCGGATGTCTCGTGCCGCGGCGGACTCGCACGCGGCCCAGGCGTATCCGCCACCGTCTGGAAGGGCGATCGTCTCAACGGCACTGGCGAGCGCGTTGCCCGCGTCGTCCCCGTCGTCCACCCAGATCCAGGTGACCTGCGGCGTGTGCGGAAGGTAGTCGCGGTCCTCGGCCGTGGGGGCCGCCACAATCGCGGTCACCGGAACGCCGTCCGGCAGCTCCTCCACAATGCGGGCAAGTCCTGGCATCCCGGTCGCGTCGGCGATGAGCAGCTGCCACTGCGCGTCGGCGGGCGGCGCGTAGTACGCGCGTGGGACCGATGAGCCGCGGAACACACCAACCGTGTCCCCCGCACGCGCCTGCTGAGCCCAGTCCGAGGCAACACCCGTGCCGTGCATCACAAAGTCAACGTCGATCTCTCGCCCGCCATCGTGGACGGCGCGCACCGTGTAGTGCCGCCACGGCGGCGCGGGGTCCTCCCGGTGGATGCCGTTGCGCTCGTCGTTGAAGTAGCTGACGTCGGCGTGCGACTGGCCGGGGAACGGGAAAAGCAGGTCGATACGTTCGTCACCCGCCCCGGTCACAAACCAGGTCCACCCACCAAGCGCGCGCAGCCGCACGCGCCGGAACGAGGGACTCACCACCGTCACCGACACCACCTCGGCCGGTTCACAAAATGCCACGGTCCTGGCCTTTCTTCTGTCAGACAGGAAGGGGCTCAGGGGCACACGCCCCTGAGCCCCTTTCAGTATCGGCGTGTTACGGAGCGGTCGGGTAGCCCTC
>JBQELM010000342.1:1200-2951 GCA_052103915.1 Mycetocola sp.
TGCTGTTCACCAGGCTGGTGTTGGTGAGGGCAAAGCCCACACGCTCGGCCAGGTTGCCGTTGATCCAGTTGCCCTCGGCGATGGCCGGAACGCGCTCAAGCAGCGGGTCAAAGGTCATGCCCTCCTCCGACTTGTAGAGCAGGATGATGTCGGCGTCGCCCAGGGCGCTCAGAGCGTTCTCGTAGCTCAGCGCGTGGTTGATGCCTGCCGGACCGGCGGGGGCAGAGGAGATGACCTCGTTGTCGAGGATCTTAAAGCCCAGGTCGGGCAGAACGCTCTGGTAGGTGTCCTCGTCGGTGATGACCGTGATGCCCTCGGTGGTGAGGTGGATGACACTGATCGTCTTACCCTCGATCTCATCGCCGATGGTGTCCTTCGCGTTGGCGACGGCGGCCTCGTATCCGGCAACAACCTCGTCGGCCTGCTTTGAGCGCTCCAGCAGCGTGAGCTGGTCAACCATGGCCGTAAACTGCTCGTCGTCCGGCGACTCGTTGGACTCCTTCACCGACAGAACGGGGGCAATGGTGTCAAGCTCAAGGCCCTCGTCCTCGTACACGCCCAGCCAGCCGGAATCCACCACGATCAGGTCGGGGTTGTAGGAGGCGACCTCTTCACGGTTGAGCTCAAAGGCCGTGTTCTTCAGGTGCGCGGCGCTGTCATCCAGCAGCGGGGACAGCGGGCCATCCTCGTCGTAGGCGGTCGCAACGATCGGGTAGTCGGCCAGCAGAGCCATCTCCAGTCCCGCGCGGCTGTCAAGCACAACCACGCGCTGCGGGTTGGCCGGAAGGGTCGTCTCGTAGCCCGCGTACTCGTAGGCGATGGTTGCGCTGGTGTCGGCGGCGGCCGCGCTGGTCTCGTCGCTGGTGGCGGTCGAGGTGCTGCAACCGGCCAGGAGGCCAACAACCAGAAGTGCGGAGACGGAGGCGACGGCTCCCCGGCCGCGGCGACGTGCGTGGGTGGAGCCGGTCAGCTCAGGTGATGCGTGGTTCATTGATTTCCTTGCTCAATCTGTGGGTGGGTCGTGGGTAGGTATGGGTGACGGGTTAGCTCGATCGCCGCCGCCGCCGCCGCCCGCCGCTTCGGTCGCGGCCAAGCGGGACGATCATGGGCGTGCCGCTGACCGGGTCGTGGATGACGCGGCAGCGCAGCCCAAACACCTCGGTCACCAGCTCCTCGGTCACGATCTCGCTCGGCGGGCCCTCCGCGACGATGCGACCGTCCTTCATGGCAATGAGGTGCGTGCCGTAGCGGGCGGCCTGGTTCAGGTCGTGGAGCACGGCAACGATCGTGTTGCCGTCCTCGTGCAGGTCGGTGAAGAGTTCAAGCAGCTCAATCTGGTGCGAGATATCCAGGAACGTTGTGGGCTCATCAAGCAGGAGCAGCGAGGTCTGCTGGGCCAGGACCATGGCCACCCAGACGCGCTGGCGTTGACCACCGGAGAGCTCGTCAACCAGTCGTGAGGAGAGCTCCGTCACCCCGGTCGCGGCCATCGCGGTGAGCACCGCCTCCTCGTCGGCGTCGGTCCACTGCCGGATAAGGCCCTGATGCGGGTAGCGTCCGCGGGCGATCAGGTCGGCGACAACGATGCCCTCGGGGGCAAAGGACGACTGCGGGAGCAGGCCGATGCGCCGCGCCGCCTCCTTTGACCGGTAGCTGGAGAGCTGCTTGCCGTCCAGCAGCACCTGGCCGTGTGACGGGGTGAGCAGCCGTGACAGGGCACGCAGCAGCGTCGACTTGCCGCAGGCGTTGGG
>JBQELM010000343.1:0-2946 GCA_052103915.1 Mycetocola sp.
CGATCTCCACTCGCTTTATCGTGTCGGCCACCATCCCTTCCGCAGGCCGTGCAGAACCGAAAGGACAGGCCATATGAGCCAGCCGACCATCCCGTCAGACCCGATTCGTGTTGCGCTCGTTGACGACCAGGCCCTGTTCCGCGCCGGCATCCGCATGGTTGTGCAGTCCCAGGACGACATGGTGTTTGTGGGCGAGGCCGGTGACGGGCGTGAAGCCATCGGGATGGTCGCTGAGACAGCACCCGATGTGGTTTTGATGGATGTGCGCATGCCGGTCATGGATGGCATCAGCGCCACAAAGGAGATCCTGGCTCGGGCTGATGCGGCCGGGGCGCACCCCACCCGGATCATTGTGCTGACGACCTTCGACCTGGACGCCGACGCCGCCGAGGCGCTGCGACTGGGGGCGAGCGGGTTCCTGCTGAAAGACACCAGGCCCGACCTGCTTCTCGCGGCCATTCGCACGGCCCACTCGGGGAGTGCCGTCATTGCGCCCGGCCAGACCCAGGCCCTTTTTGCCGGTCTTGATCAGGCCGCGCACACCCGGTCCGTTCCCCCCAGTTTTGAGTCGTTGACCACACGCGAACGTGACGTGTTCCACCTGGCTGCGCGCGGAATGAGTAACCAGGAGATTGCCTCGCACGAGTACGTCAGCGAGACGACCGTCAAAACCCACATTTCCCGCATCCTGTCCAAGTTGGGTCTGAGGGATCGGGTTCAGCTGGTTGTTTTTGCCTACGAGACCGGTCTGTTGTCGCCCGGTGGTGATGACTGACCCGGTGCGGTGCTACGCTGATCCTGTGTCACCGTTCTGCCGCACAGGCCTGCTCCTTAGCTGCCGCGACGAGTCCTAGTTTCTGGCCTCTCTCGTCGCGGAGTTCGTTGTTGGCTGAAAGCTTCTACGTCGAGGAAATCATGCAGAACACACAAAAGGCATCGGGTATGCCCATCCACAAGTACCGTCCGTTCCACGAGCAGATCACCGTTGACCTGCCGGATCGCACCTGGCCAAGCAAACGCATCACGACGGCCCCACGCTGGTGTGCGGTTGATCTGCGCGACGGCAACCAGGCGCTGATTGAGCCGATGACCCCGGAGAAGAAGCGGATCATGTTCGATCTGCTGGTGAAGATGGGGTACAAGGAGATCGAGGTCGGTTTCCCCAGTGCGAGCCAGACGGACTTTGACTTTGTGCGCAGCCTCATCGAGGACGGCGCCATCCCTGACGACGTCACCATTCAGGTGTTGACCCAGGCTCGTGAGCACCTGATCACCCGTACCTACGAGTCGCTGGTTGGTGCCAAGCAGGCCATCGTGCACCTGTACAACTCCACAAGTGTTCTGCAGCGTGAGGTTGTCTTCCGGACCGACGTGCAGGGTGTGATTGACATCGCGCTGAACGGTGCACGACTGTGCCGGGCTGCCGAGGCGATTGTTCCCGACACAGAGATCTACTACGAGTACTCGCCGGAGAGCTACACGGGAACAGAGCTCGAGGTTGCCAGGGACATCTGCAACGCCGTGGCCGCTGAGCTTGGTGCCACGCCGGAGCGTCCCGTCATCCTGAACCTGCCGGCGACCGTTGAGATGGCAACGCCCAACGTCTACGCCGATTCCATCGAGTGGATGAGCCGCAACCTGGACAACCGCGAGAGCATTGTGCTCTCACTGCACCCGCACAACGACCGCGGCACGGCTGTTGCTGCGGCCGAGCTGGGGTACCTGGCCGGTGCGGACCGCATTGAGGGCTGCCTGTTCGGCAATGGTGAGCGCACCGGCAACGTTGACCTGGTTGCTCTCGGTGTGAACCTGTTCACGCAGGGCATTGACCCGCAAATCAACTTCTCCGACATCGACGAGATCAAGCGCACCGCTGAGTACTGCACCCAGCTGGCTGTCCCGGAGCGGAGCCCCTGGGCCGGTGACCTGGTGTTCACGGCGTTCAGCGGGTCGCACCAGGACGCCATCAAGAAGGGCTTTGAGTCGATGGCTGCCCGCGCCGAGCGCGAGGGTACCTCCGTTGACGATCTGGTCTGGGCTGTCCCGTACCTGCCGGTTGACCCGAAGGACCTGGGTCGCAGCTACGAGGCCGTCATCCGGGTGAACTCGCAGTCGGGTAAGGGGGGAGTGGCGTACCTGTTGAAGGCCGATCACGCCCTTGATCTTCCCCGCCGGTTGCAGATCGAGTTCTCCGGTGTTGTTCAGTCGCTGACCGACACGGCCGGTGGCGAGTTCTCCAGTGAGGCCATCTGGTCGGCGTTTAACGATGAGTACCTGCCCAGTGACGACGAGTCGCAGCGGTGGGGCCGCTTTGAGCTGGCAGCAACACAGACCCAGAGCGACAACAGTGGCGCTGTACAGCTCTCGGTTCAGCTGAGGGACGGGGACCAGACGGTCGGCGCTGAAGCCACAGGCACAGGCCCGATTGATGCGTTCCTGCAGATCCTTGCCGCCCGTGGCATCCAGGCGACGCTTTTTGACTACGTTGAGCACGCTCTCAGCGCTGGCGGTGACGCTCAGGCCGCCTCCTACATCGAGTTGCAGATTGATCAGCAGCGCCTCTGGGGTGTTGGCATTGACGGTGACACCGGCCGCGCATCGCTGAAGGCAATCACCTCAGCGGTGAACCGCTGGGTACGTTCACACGAGTCTGCTGAGGCGGAGTCGGTTTCCGCCTGACGCACTCGACGGATGCTCGGTGGCCGGGCTAGCGTCCATGTCCGCCACGGTCTCGTCGGCCCCCACCGCTCCGTGCGGGTGGGGGCCGACGGCGTGTGGTGCGGCTGTGCTGGGTACCCTTGAATCATGAACTCACGCACCACCGATGCCATCTGGAACAGGGCCGCGGACTTTACCTCACCAACGGAGCCGACGCACCCCGGTGATCTCGCACTGCACCGTGTTCTGCTTTTTCATGGGACCGTGATGAACGGTGGCCTTTTTGAG
>JBQELM010000344.1:0-2019 GCA_052103915.1 Mycetocola sp.
AGGACGTCATGGACTTCTGGCGGCCCAACTACCGAACCACCGCGCTGGTCGACGGGCGCTACTCGATCAAGATTTACCTTGACTCCGTCAAAAAAGCGTGGCGGGACTACCAGGCGCAGGGCGGTCACCCGCTCACCGCGTTTGACCACTTCTGCTACCACCAGCCGTTCACGCGCCAGGCGGTGAAGGGGCACGCCCAGCTGGCGAGGGAGGGTGAGATTTCGACCGAGCTCAGGGACGCCCAGCTGGAGGGAACGCTCGACTACAACCGCGTGATCGGCAACAGCTACACGGCATCGCTGTACGTTGGTCTGATCTCGCTCCTTGACTCGCGCACCGACGACCTGAGCGGGCACAGGGTCGGTTTCTTCAGTTATGGCTCCGGCGCGGTCAGCGAGCTATTTGCCGGAGTCATCCAGCCCGGCTACCGGGCACGCACCCACCGGGACGAACACCACGCAGACATCGCCGCACGCCAGCCCATCAGCTACGAGCGCTACTACGAACTCCACGAGCGTCCGGAGGACGTTGACGGTGGTGAACACCTGCGTGAGGTCGCCACCCCCGGCCCGTTCCGCTACGCGGGAGTCGTCAACCACGAGCGACGCTACGAGGCAACGGGCGATCCCGCACCAACAGAGGCCTAAAAAACGCCCTCCGCTGATTGCGGAGGGCGTTTTTGCTCCGAGTACCGGCGTCAGCCAGGAACAACGGACACGGTGGAAAACGGAAGCTCTAGGCTCCGTCCTCAGCCGGGTTGACGTCATTCTCGGCGGTGTGCGTCGGGTCAAGCACCCGCTGAAGGAACAGCTTTGTCCTTGGGTTGCTCGGTGCGGAGATGACCTGATGCGCCGGCCCCTGCTCCACAACAACTCCGCCGTCCATGAACACCACCCGGTCGGCCACCTCGCGAGCAAAACCCATCTCGTGGGTCACAACAAGCATCGTCATGCCGGCCTCGGCGAGTGAGCGCATCACGGAGAGCACATCACCGACGGTCTCGGGATCAAGTGCACTGGTCGGCTCGTCAAACAGCATCAGGGCGGGGTCCATGCTCAATGCACGGGCAATGGCCACACGCTGCTGCTGACCGCCGGACAGCTGAGACGGCAGCGACTGAGCCTTATCTGCCAAGCCAACCAGGGTCAGGTTCTTTGTCGCGACCTCTGCCGCCTCCGCAGCCGAGCGCTTCAGCACCTTCTGCTGAGCGATCGTGCAGTTCTCCAGCACCGTGAGGTGAGGGAACAGGTTAAAGTGCTGGAACACCATCCCGATGCTCTGCCGCAGACCATCAAGATCAACGTCGGGATCGGTCACCTCGGCGTTGCCAACGGTGATCCGTCCACCACTTGGCTCCTCAAGCAGGTTCACGCAGCGAAGAAGTGTTGATTTGCCCGACCCGCTCGGGCCGATGAGGCAGACAACCTGGCCGGGCTCAACCGTCAGGCTGATGCCCTTCAGTACCTCGTTCTGGCCGTAGGACTTGCGCAGCCCCTCAATGACGATTCCGGCGGAGCGGACCTCAGCGTGTGTCATCGTGACTTCCTCTCGGTCCGTGACTCAAATCGCCGGGCCAGCAGGCCAAGCGGAACGGTAATGATCATGTAGCAGACGCCAGCGAGAACCAGAGGGGTCAGTCCCCCACCGCTGCTGATGGCCTCACGGCCAAACTTGGTGAGCTCGTACTGGGACAGTGCAAGGCCAAGCAGGTAGACCAGCGACGAGTCCTTCGTCAACAGAATGATCTCGTTGGTCAGCGGCGGGAGCACGATCCGGAACGCCTGCGGGATCACAATCGACACCATCGCGCGCGAGTGCGACATTCCCAGCGATCTGGCCGCCTCAAGCTGCCCCTTGGGGACGGCCTGCAATCCGGCGCGGAGCGTCTCAGAAATGTACGCTGCCGACACCATCCCGAGGGCAAGCATCACGGTCACATAGGTGTCAAAACGGACACCAAACGCGGTCGGGATGCCGTAACCGAAGGCGATAAACACCAAGAGGGCAGGCACGCCGCGG
>JBQELM010000344.1:2039-2941 GCA_052103915.1 Mycetocola sp.
TGGCAAGCCACCGGTACGGTGCCACCGAGGACAGCCGCATCAGGGCCAGGAGCACACCACCGCTCAGACCAACAACAAAGCCAAGAGCCGTGTAGATGAGTGTGTTCTTGAGGGCGACCGTGATGATCGTCGGGAACTGGGCGGCCGCCACCTGGGGGTCAAAGAATGCCCGCTGAAGCTGACCCCAGTCGGCCACAAGAATCAGGGTGATCGCAACGGCAACAAGAACACCGTATTGGACGCCGCGGGAAATCCGGGCTCGCTTTCGCGCAGAAACAGTCATCGAAGCGAACTCCCTCGCAGCGGTTTATTCAGTGGGGTAAATCGGGGCACCCCGGTTGGTCTGCGCCTGCACACCAACCGGGGTAACGGCTTAGGACAGCCAGGTGGAGACGAGCGTGTCGTAGGTGCCGTCGGTGTTGATCCGCTCAATGGTGGCATTCACCTTGTTGATCAGATCGGTGTTGCCCTTGCGGACGGCAACGCCATACTCCTCGGTGTCGAACTCCTGCACAACGGTCAGGCTGTCGTCACCCGCGGCAGCGGCGCCCAGCACGGCAAGGTTGTTGATGACTGCGTCAACCTGACCGGTCTGCAGACCCTGCAGTGCCAGGTCGCTCTCCTCAAACTGAACAACGTTCAGACCCTGCTCGGTGGCGTACTCCTCACCGGTCGTGGCCTGCTGCACACCAACGGTGCTGTCGCCCAGGTCATCAACGGAGGTGATGTCAGAGTCCGCTGCGACCAGCAGTCCAAGACCGTCCTCGTAGTAGGGGTTCGAGAGCGTCATGCGCTCAGCCCGCTCGTCGTTGATGCTCATGCCGGTGATACCCGCGTCGCACTGACGGGTGTCCAGGGCCGAACCGGACTCGATGCCCTCAAACGGGGCAGAGATCAGGGAG
>JBQELM010000345.1:0-2933 GCA_052103915.1 Mycetocola sp.
AATCTGTACGTCAACCGCGGTATTACCGGTGCAATTGTGCGTCGGCAGCCGTTCGGTGGGTGGAAGAAGTCCTCGGTTGGTGCAGGAACAAAGGCGGGTGGCCCCAACTACCTGGCGGGTTTGAGCTCCTGGGAGTCCCGCCCGTCGACGGCAACAACCGATCCCGTCGCCCGGATGACCAATGCAGACCGCGATCTGGCCACACTGCCGGACGAGGGCCTGGCCTTTGTGCTTCGCTCGCTTCGTTCGGACGAGCAGGCATGGCAGAGCGAGTTTGGGGTCGCCCGCGATGTGTCTGGCTTGGGTGTTGAGCGGAACGTTCTGCGTTACCTTC
Organism: Mycetocola sp.; assembly: GCA_052103915.1. Taxonomy (GTDB): domain Bacteria; phylum Actinomycetota; class Actinomycetes; order Actinomycetales; family Microbacteriaceae; genus Mycetocola_B. The sequence continues at coordinate 335 of JBQELM010000345.1, forward strand.
CGGTTGACGCCGTCATTCGTGCAACGGCGACCAGTAGCGATGCCGAGATCGTTCGGGTGATCGCGGCTGCTGCTCGTGCCGGGTCCACCCCGCTCCTCTCTGTTGAGGGACCGGTGTCCGCGGTTGTGACCGAGATTGCTCGCCGTGCGCGCATTGACGTCAGTCACGAGAACACGTCGGAGTGGGAGAGTCGCGTCCGTACGGGGCAGCTGTCCCGGATCCGACTGATCGGTGACGCCGACGGTGCGGCCTATTCCGCGATTATCGCGGTGTCAGGCGCGCGCCCTGACCTGGCGGTCTACCGGTCGCCGGTGACGGAGGCCGGTCGTCTTGAATTGTTGCCATTCCTGCACGAGCAGGCCGTGTCCATCACCGCACACCGCTTTGGCACACCAAACACCTTGAGTGAGGGAATTTTCTCGTCGGAGATCAACTAATCACGGCACCAGGCGGGTCATCCTTGCCCGCCTGGTGGGATGATGGAGGTAACCAAGAACGGGGACCGAAAGGAGCCAGGTCATGACCACTTCAGCTCTCATCGTTGTGGGTGTTGTTCCAAACCAGTCGGAGCGAGTGCTGACGGAGGCAGTTCGTTTTGCGCAGCAGTTTGAGGCGGAACTCCTGATTGTTAACGTAGATCCGGCCCGTTATCCCGTTGGTATTGCTCCAGATGGCTCTATTGTTTCTGCACTGGCAACGGTTGATGTTTCTGACTACAGAACAGAGACCTTCGACCCGGAGCTGGCCGCGAGCGTTGCTGCTGTTCTTGACCCGACTGGCGTCACCTGGTCAACCTTTGCTCTGGTCGGTGACCCCGTCCGGTCGATTGCAGGAATTGCGCGCCAGCGTGACGCCGAGATGATCATTGTTGGTACACGCCCGCCCACTGTGCGGGCCGCAATCGCGGAATTCTTTGCTGGCTCGGTCGCGGCGGGACTTGCGCATCGCCAGTCGCGGCCTGTTGTGGTTGTGCCTAGGTCGCGGGTTTATGACTAGGCGCCCTTGCCCTGGTCGGAGGAATTGGTAACGGGGTTCGTCAGCTTGTGTGCTGGCTAACCACTTCTTGTTTTCTCCGGTATCACGCCGAGCTCATCGTGATCATTCGCGTTGCCTCGGTTTGCTGTGCCACCCCGGTCCCGTGTGCCTCTGGGCGTGGGTTATCCCTTGGCGCGGTCGATCACATTCAGCGCCGCCTGCCGGACCCTCGTTTGGGCGCGCGCTGCTGGCGCTTCGCCGGAGTTTGTGAGCGTTTGGGTGCGGGGCGTGGCGACTTTTTTTCTTGCTCGGCGGGCTCATTCAGTGATCCTCGTGAGCTGTTTGCCTTACGTCCCCTCATGACCCCGAGGAGTTCCTGGACGACCTCGTCGTCGCCCTGCGGCCAGATCAAAGAAATGTGAGGTCCCATCCCGTCGCTCAGAAGCAGTGCGGCGATGTCCTTCCGGCTGACCGCTCTGGCAAGCGGCTGGGTGGTGACACCAACAAAAGCGCCGGTTGCAACGAGGGCAAGGAGATCGGCTGTTGTGGGAGACGAGTGGTCAGCCGTCGCTGGCACAAGCGATGTGATGGAGATGCCCGCTCCCTCGGTGACGGCGATGGAGTCGGTGGTCAGATCCGTGAGGCTGATGGTGTCTTCCTGGGCCGCGCTGTGTTCACGGTCGACCGCTGCAACAAGTGCCTCCTGATACAACGGCACCTGATTGATCAGTGGCACGCGCGCGGCGTCAGCGTCATGCCGGATGAGCGCGGCGTCCAGACTCAAATCGGCCAGTACGCCCACCGTCGCCGCTTCCGCGAGGGCAACCAGCTCGATCGGCCGACGGGGGAAACGTTCCGACCAGACACGCAGCCATTTTCCGGGCGACGTGCCAAGCGTGTGACCAAGCCGGAGTGGCTCGGCCCTGTTGCTTGGAGCCGGCGTTGTGGGGGAGGGCTGCTGTTCTGGCACGCTCTCACTGTATCTTCTGGGGCGCCACTGGCCAGGCGACTACGGGTCAGGCTCCCCACCCGGATAGGCTGGGGGCATGTCCAGCCAGCAGATGAAGCCAGCCACCGCGGCGAAAAAGCTCGAGATCTACCTTCCGGCCACTCCAGAGGAGTTCCAGAACTCATCGATCAGTCGCGAGGAGCTTGCCGAACTGCAGAGCAATCCGCCTGCATGGCTGACTGAACTCCGCGAGAACGGGCCTCACCCTCGATCAGTTGTGGCCAACAGGCTGGGCGTTTCGGCATCTGGTTTGGCTCGAGCCGGCGTTTCCGACTCGATGACCACGGCGGAAATCGACCAGATTCGTGCGGATGAGCCCGAGTGGCTCGCCGTTGAGCGTGTCCGCCAGAACCGTGTCCGCAAGGAAACCGTTGAGACGCTGGCGAAAAAGCGCGAGCAGCGTGCGGCACAGGAGAACAGCGGCAACTAGTCGCCAGCTGCGCCTGCGCTGCACGTGTGAAGCGATGCGGATGCCAGGGAGTCTGCGTTGGCGAGCGAGTGCTACGCGGGTTTAGTCGCGTCCCTGAAGCCGGTCGATTTCGCGGCGCTCTCGTTTTGTCGGGCGACCAGCGCCACGGTCTCTGACGGCGTACGCGGCTGTTGGACCCGTCGGTT
>JBQELM010000346.1:0-2931 GCA_052103915.1 Mycetocola sp.
GCATGCTTGAGGACGCGTTCATCACGGTGCCCCAGGAGCTGGTTGAGGAGCTGGACGGCGGCGGAACGGTGCTCTATCTGCGTTACGGCGACGACCTGGTTGGCCTCCTTCAGGTGGTTGACACGGTCAGGCCAGAAGCGGTTGAGGCCGTCGCCGATCTTCACGCCGCCGGGGTGAAGGTCATCATGGCCACGGGGGACACCGAGGCGGTGTCGCAGTCGGTGGCAGAATCTGTCGGAATCACGACCATCCATGCGGGACTCAAGCCAAACGACAAGTCCCGTATGATCGCCAATCTGCAGTTTTCCGGTCAGGTTGTTGCCATGGTTGGTGACGGCGTCAATGATGCACCGGCTCTGGTTCGTGCCGATGTGGGAATCGCGATCGGCGCTGGCACAGACGTTGCCATCGACTCCGCGCAGATCGTCCTGAGCGGAGACGACCCGCGGTCCATTCGGGCGCTTCGTGACCTCTCGAGCCGCAGCTATCGGATCATGCGAGAAAACCTGTGGTGGGCCGCGGGATACAACCTGATCGCCATCCCGCTCGCAGCGGGGGTGCTTGCTCCTATCGGCGTCACGCTTCCGCTGTGGGGTGGTGCCGTGATGATGAGCGCGTCAACGGTGATTGTGGCGCTCAATTCACAGCGGCTCCGGCGGGTCCCGCTGTAGACCGTCACGCTGACACTACGGAGCCGCGCCCGAGCGCGCCCCGCCGGCGAAGCGCGGACGCATTCGAGCGCGTCCCGCCGACAAGCTCACGGGCGCGCGCTCGGGACGGATACCGCCGCCTCTGACTCCTCTCCCCCGTGCTGGGGAATGCCGACGGACGGCGCGCCCCATAAAATTGGTGCGGAAACCCCGTGTGGTGCCCGCTGCCTGACCCCCACCCGAAAGCACCCCATGACCCGTCATCGTCGCCGTTTTGTGCCGTCCCGCCTCAGAGCCACACTCCTGGCCCCTGTTGCGATCCTCGCCCTTGTTGCCGGAGGACTTGCCCTCCCCTCCGCGGCCACCGCCTCCGGGTCGCTGATGATTGACGACTTCCTGAACACTCCGCTCGGCGAACGCAGCGTCCAGACCAGCAACAACGACGGCACCTCGGCCCTCCCCACCGTCAACACCGACGGCAGTGGGGCCGGGGTCACCCTGCACGCCAACGGCAACTCACGTGTCACAGCAACACTGCGCTACAGCTTTGATGCGCCGGTCAACATGTCGGCCTTCGGCCAGAACTCCCAGTTCTCCGTCGCCCTGAACAGCGCGGTCCGCTCGTCTGTGAGCACAGGCGAACCAGACGTGTCCGGTGCCGAAGCCGTGCACGTCGGGGTGCGGTTCACCGATTCGCTTGGACGGCAGTCAGAGCTGTTCACCGGGATGGGAACAACGGAGAGCCCTCATGTTGTCGCTTTCCCGTTCTACTGCACCAGCGGAACGACCGTGTGCTTCAACACGACGGCCAGCATCAACCTGGTCACCGCCGTTGAACTGATCATTCAGTCACCGCGGAACTACGATGCCGCCAACCGGTCCGTTGTCTCCATCGCACAGTTTGCGGCCACCACGTCCGGCTGGCAGCCCAGCGAACCCGTCGCGGTTGTTGCGCCTCCCGCCGTTGCGATCAGCGCGCTCACGCAGCCGGAGAACGACGGCTATGCCTACGTGTCCCCGTCAACGGAGACCGTGAGCTTCCAGATTGACGCAAGCAAAAACGGTTCGCCGGTTCAGGCGGGAACCACCGGTCCCGGCACAGGACTTGCCGCATCAGACATCACCGCCACCACGCTGAGCGGTGACATCGCCCTCACGGTCAGGGACGTGATCCCCGATGCCAGCGGTTCACGCTGGACAGTCAACCTCTCCACCTCACGCGGTTCGGGAACGGTACGGCTTGGCCTGGCGGAGGGCGCGCTCGTTGACGGCGACGGTGGTGTCTCCCGTGCCGCGCAGAGCGGTGAACTGAAAATCAGGGAACGGGTGGCGACGCAGATCAACACGGACTCGCTGAACCTTCGTCGCGGCTCAACCACCGTCGTCAATCTGGTGACGGGCGCCCCCATGCCAACCGTCACGCTGGGCACCGGTCAGCTTCCCGCAGGAATGACCCTGCGCAACGGCCAGCTCAGCGGAACACCAACCGCGGTTGAGTACGGTGCGTTCTCCCTGGTCGTTGGCGGAGAACAGAGCAACGTCATTGAGTTCACCAGCACCGATCAACTCACCCTCCCGGCCGCCCACACCGTCACGAGCCAGACCAACATCGCGATTGACACGACAGTGTCCTGGACCGGTGGTCCGGAGAGTCACTGGCCTGGCAGTGGGCTGAAGCTCTCATCATCTGGCCTTCCGAACGGGATCTCGGCCGAGTTTGGTCCCGGCCGCACAGTGCGCTTCACCGGAACGCCAACTGAGCGGGGAAAGTTCGTGTCGAGCATTGGGGTGGGGACGCCCACAAATTCAGACTTTATCTCCGTCACGTTTGAGATCGGTCAGGCGCCGGACATCTCCGGACCAAGCGGAACAATCTGGGTTCCCGCAGGGACAACGCGCATCCTGACATTCGAGTCCAACGCGTATCCGCTGCCAACGGGCTGGACCACCCCCATCATCCCCGGTCTTGTTACGCAGTCAACGACCGACGGCATCCTCACGATGACCTTTGCACCGACCGTTCCGCGCGAGCCGATATTGGCCACCGTTTCGACCTCCAACCCGTACGGAGGCAGCATTCGTAATTTTTATCTCGGCGCGTCAGCACCCATCAGCATTGACGCTCCCGAGTCGATCACTGCTGAACGCGGAGAGCACACCAATCTGGTGTTTCCCGTCAGCGGATTCCCCGCACCCGTGGTTACCCTGAGCGCCGAGTCTGATGCACTGCCCGCCGGTCTTGCCTTCGCCCAGGACACCAACGGCGACGTCACAATCACCG
>JBQELM010000347.1:0-983 GCA_052103915.1 Mycetocola sp.
CAGCCCCGCTGCCGAGCCTGGTTCTCGATGGCGGCGACCAGTTCCGCATAAAACGGGTTGGTCACGTCGGGAACGACGGCCGTGACGAGCGGGGCGCTCCCGCGTCGAAGGGCGCGAGCGTGGCGGTTGCGGCGGTAGCCGAGCTTGTTGACGGCGCGGAGGACCTTCTCTCGCGTGGCCGGAGCCACGGGGCTTTTGCCCGCGAGGACAAAACTGACCGTCGCGGTCGAGACACCGGCCTCGCGTGCGACGTCAATGATCCCTATGCGCTTGGTGCGCTCCTCGCCTGTTGCCACGAATGGATCATCTCACTCGGTGGGCGGTGCGACGGGTGCGCCCGCGTCGTGTCGTGCCGTGGACGGCTCCCGTCCCACACGGGTGATCCCCGCGGCTGGTGCCCTCACCGGGCGAGGGTGTCGCCTCTCAGCGAGCGAGGGTGTCGGCGAACCACCCGTCAAACAGCGTGGGGTGTGAATCGGGAATGGAGTGCCAGCGGTCACGCCAGGAGCGACGAATCTGTGCCGGTCGCCAGGGGGTCTGGCGGAGTTCGGCTGGAATCAGCGGGTCATCTCGGAGTGCACGGTCAAGGGCGTCGGCGAGACGCAGCTTGCGTGTTGTGGGGGTCTCGCTGGTTGTGTCGGCATCGAGGGCGTCGGCGAGGGCGCCGTACGGGGCGACCACAGGTGCGGCTGGCCACAGATGCTCCGTAATCTCCAGCGGGTCGGTCATGCCGCGGAGAGAGAGGGTGGAGCTGGCCGCTGTCACGATGTGGCTGTTCAGATCGTCGGGCAGCAGTTCGGTCAGGTCGTGGGGGCTGACGTAGAGGCCCGTTGAGGCGGGTGCAGCCCCCGCGCTCAGCAGTGATCGTCGGGCCGCATCACGCCTGCGCCGGTCGGACTCCGGGGTGCTGATGGCCGTGAGGTGCCACTGGCCGTCCCACGCCTGGGCGCCGGCATCCTGGGCGAGGGCAAGGTTCAGGCCCA
>JBQELM010000347.1:993-2929 GCA_052103915.1 Mycetocola sp.
GGCCCAGGCGGTCGGCGTCGAGTTCCGCTCGTCCTGCCGGAGTGAGGGAGATAACTGCGGATGCGCCGCGCCCCTCGGTCGTCAGTGTCCCGGTTGCGACCAGCCGACGTAGGGCAAGCCGGACGGGCTGATCTGCTAGTCCTGCCTGGTGCGCGGTGGAGTAGATGAGTTCCGCGGAGACGGTCCCCGTGCGGGGAAGCAGGGCCTCGATGAGTGTTCGCGGACGCAACTGGTTGGTCATCGTTGCAGTCTCTTCTCCATGGTCGTGTAGCCGGTAAAACCGTAGATAAGACCGAGGATACCGACTGAGCCCTGCGATATCGGACGGAACCCGAGGCGCTGGTAGAGCGCGGCCGCTCGGGGATTCGCATCGATCACGGTGAGGCGAACGGAGCGTTTGTTGTGCTGCCTGGCCGTCCGCTCCGCCGCGGCGAGCAGGCTCTGTCCGATGCCGCGTCCTCTGGCTTCTGCGGAAACGCAGAGGCCGTCGAGGGTCAGGGTGGTTGTGCTCTCTGAGCGCTCAAGGAGTGACAGTACGGCGAGGGCGCGGAGTGCTCTCGCGGGGGACAGCTCAGCGCGGAGACGGTGCCAGCCGAGGTCGAGTGCTCCGGTTCCGTCCAGGTGAAATCCGCACATGCCCAGCGGGCCGTCCGGCCCGTGTGCCACGAGGATCCGCTCGGGGCGAAGCGCTGCCGTGATGATGGCCTGCCCGGTGTCGGGGGAGGGGAACGCGGGGCGCATTTTGGTGGCAAAGGCTTCCCAGTACAGGGAGCCAACTGTAGTTCTCTCGTGGGGCGTGAAGCCGGCGGTCAGTGGGGTGGTGGTCATTTCTCAACAATATCGGTTACAGTACGAACGTGCGAAAGAAGATATTTGTATGGATTGCCGCCGTCGTGACCGGGCTGGTCCTTGTGGTCGGCGGTGTCACACTCGCCGGCAACTCGTGGAGTTTTGACGAGCAGGTCCACGACATTCCGGTTGCTGACGGTGGCCAGCTTGAGGCCACGCTGGCGACACCGCAGGGTGGTGCCGTGCAGGGCCTGGTGGTCATGGTCCACGGCGACGGCGCGGTCAACGCGACGCAGGACGGGCTGTATGCGCCGTGGTTCAACGGTGCGGCTGAGGCTGGCTGGGCGACCCTGTCCTGGAGCAAGCCCGGCGTGGGTGGGTCGTCGGGGGACTGGCAGTCGCAAACCATGGCCGACCGGGCCGCCGAGGTGAGTCAGGTCATTGACTGGGCTCAGCGTCAGGACGCTATCCCCACCGACAGGATCGTGCTGTGGGGGGCAAGTCAGGCCGGGTGGGTGCTCCCCGCCGTGGTTGCAGAGCGTGACGACATTGATGGGGTTGTCGCGGTGGGGACCGCGATCAACTGGTTGAGGCAGGGGGCCTACAACCGGGAGGCCGAACTGGACATCGCGGGCGCATCGGCGGGCGAGCGGCAGGAGGCCGAAGACATCAGCGCGCAGACCAACGGGTTACTGGAACAGGGGGTCTCTTACGAGGACTACCTGGCGAGCACCAGCGACCCTGAGCCCATGGACCGGTCGCGCTGGGGGTTTGTGAGCCAGAACTGGCGCTCCGATGCAACCGAGGACCTGGCTGCGGCGGCCGCGCGTCCGACACGGTGGCATCTGATGGCGGGGCGACAGGACGCGAACGTTGATGTGGCAGAGACCGCGAGCGTGTACGAGGACAGCGTCGGCTCCCGCTTCAGCGTATCCTGGTTTGACGGCGTCCACTCGATGGCACGTCCGCTTGTTGAGGACTCGGCCCTCGTGGGGACCGTGGTCGGCATTGTCTGGCCGAGGGCGCTCCTGGCGCCCGGCGTCATTGACGATTACCGGCAGGAGCTTGATCTCATCGCTGCGGAGGCGTGAGGGTGACGGCTGGGGTGACGGCCGTCGGCTCAGGCTGTGCCCATGACCCAGGCCAT
>JBQELM010000348.1:0-2928 GCA_052103915.1 Mycetocola sp.
ATGAGGAACGGGCGGCGGGGTCCGCGGCCCGGCCCATCCTGGCCCATGAGGGCAAAGAGGCCAAGGTAGATCAGAGCAAAGCTGATCAGCGCGATCCAGCCCCAGATGATGCCGATCAGGGGCAGATCGCCCCGGCCGAGCGCGTTGGCCGGGTAGTAGAGGAACACCATCCACACCGCCGCAAGCACAAGCGAAAACAGTGACTCCCGTCGGAGCCGAATCGGCCACCGGGTGCGCTTGGTCATGCTGACGATCCTATCCATCCGTATGTCGTTCATCGGCGTCCGAATTCATCGGCGTCCGAGTTCATCGGCGTCTGCCGTTCACTGATGTCTGCTGTTCACTGATGTCTGCCGTTCACTGATGTCTGCTGTTCACCGGCGTGCGCGTGACCGGCGAAGCGCCAGCACCGCGATCGCTCCAAAAATGACGGCCCAGCCGACAACGTTGGCGATCAACAACCAGAGGCTGTCCGGCTGGTCCTGGCCGATCACGTCACCCTCAAGGAGCGGCCACCGGGCCAGACCAACCACACCGTACATCGGGGTGAAGCGGGCGATGTCGAGCATCGCGCCACTCAACGGCAGGAAGACGTTGCCAAAAAAGGCGAAAAGCGTCAGCAGCGCTGAGGCCACCCCGAGCGCCGAGTCGCTCCGGAAGAGCAGCCCAACGGCCAGGCCGTAGAGAGCAAAAATGCTTGATCCGAGCAGAACAAGAATTGCGCAGGCGGCCCATCGCCACAGGTCATCAACCCGTGCGCCGGTGAACGCTCCGACCGTGAACAGGACGGCGATGCACAGTGCGGAGTACACCACGGCCACGGTGACCTTGGTTGCCACAAATCGCGCGGAACCCAGCGGCGAGAGCGCAAGCTGACGACCCCAGCCCTGAGCGATCTCGGTTGCGGCCGAACCGGTGAGGGATGTCATGGCCGTGGCTGCCCCGTACAGGGCCATCGACACCATGACGTAGAAGATCGTGTTGCCGTTGCCCGACTCGCTTGAGGGGTAGTCGGCGTTGGGACCAAACACCAGGTACATGGCCACCGGCAGCGCGATGATAAAAAACAGGTTCCCGATGTCGCGGCCGCGGCGAACGATTTCAGTTCGTGCATAAATGAGGGACATGACTAGTTCTCCGTGGTCAGTGCAATAAAGATGTCGTCGAGGCTGGGCGAGGTGATTTCCAGATCGCTCGCGTTGTGCTCGGTCAGCAGGGTGCGGGCCAGCCGGTCTGAGTCCGCGCTCCGCAACTGAACGCGTCCGCCGTCCTGACCAACGAGCTGAACGGTCCCGCCGGCGGTGAGCGCCGCGAGGGTGTCCTCCCGTGTGCGCTCCTCCAGCGCTGCGCTCACGGTTCGACCGGTCAGGCTCGCTCTGAGAGCGGCCGTGCTGTCATCGGCAATGATGCGTCCTCCAGCCATGAGGGCGATGCGTTCGGCGAAGCTCTCCGCCTCCTCCAGATAGTGGGTGGCAAAGATGATGGTGCGCCCGCGCGCAGCCTCCTCCTGCATCGTGTGCCAGAACGCGTGCCGTGCCGCGACATCCATGCCGGCCGTTGGCTCGTCAAGGATCAGGACGTCGGGCTCGCTGATCAGCGCGATGGCCACCTTCAGCCGTTGCTGCTCGCCCCCGGAGCACAGGCCGACCCGCCGACGGGCGATCGCGGTCAGATCAGCGCGTTCCAACGCTGACGGCACCCGCTCGCCCACGCCGTGCAGCTGGGCAAAGAGCCGGAGTGTCTCCCTGACGGTCAGGTCACTGAGCAGGCCTCCGGTCTGGAGGACCGCGGAGAGCCGCCCGGCACGAATGGCGGCGCGTGGTGTGTCCCCGAGCACACGGACCTGCCCCCGGCTAGGCGTGTTCAGCCCGAGGATCACGTCGATGGTTGTTGTTTTGCCGGCTCCGTTTGGCCCAAGGAGCGCCATGATCTCGCCCCGCCCAACGGTGAGGGAGACGTCTCTGACGGCGTCAACCCGGCCACTGCCGTGGCCAAAGCTCTGGGACACGTGCTCAAGGCTGAGGGCGGTGTCGGTGGAAATGGTTCTGGATGACATGAATCCAGATTGTTCGGTGAACGCCGCTCACCCGTAGCGTGGCGATCATGTCCCCGGCATGACAAACGTCATGGTTCAGCTCAGGGCCGCGCGAGTGCCGGAGTATGCGTCGAGGCGTCCGGACAGCTTAGGGCTGCGGGGTGTCAAACGACAGGCTGAGCTTACGAAGCAGGTCACCCAGACGGCGTCCCTCTGCCGCGGTCAACCCGCCAAGCAGGACATGTTCGGCCGCCGTCAGTTCCGTGATGGCGCGGTCGACCCGGTCAAGGCCCTCCGCCGTCATCTGCACAAGCACACCCCTGCCGTCGCTCGGATCGGCCCGTCGGTCAACCAGGCCGCGCTCGCTGAGCCTGTCGATGCGTGCGGTCATGGTCCCGCTCGACACCAGCGTCTGGGTGAGGAGCGCTTTGGGTCCAAGAACGTAGGGAGAACCGGCACGGCGAAGTGCGGCAAGAACATCAAACTCCCAGGACTCCAGCTGGGCCGTCGCAAACGCGGTCCGGCGTGCACCGTCCAAATGCTTGGCCAGTCGCTTGACCCGGGACAGCACCAGGAGGGGAGCAAAATCTAACTCTGGGCGCTGGGTTTGCCAGTCGCTGACGATGCGGTCGACCTCGTCCTCTTGCTCGCGCATCCCCCCATTATCGTGGCTGGTGCCCGCAAGCACGAGCCCCGCTCTGCGGGAGCTCCGTGAGCGTGACCGTGGAACGACACTCAGATGTGTGCGACCGAGGCCCAGCTGATCTGGCAGACTGGGGGAGTGCCCCCGGGCACGGTCCGCCTTGGTGTAATGGCAGCACGGCAGCCTTTGGAGCTGTTAAGTCTAGGTTCGAGTCCTGGAGGCGGAGTATGTCAGAGTCACATCTCGCGAT
>JBQELM010000349.1:0-2927 GCA_052103915.1 Mycetocola sp.
TCATCGGCTTTGCCGTTGAGCTTGGTCTTGTGCTGAGTTTTGTGCCACTGATCGGAACGGGAACTCTGTCGTTCACCCCGTTCCTGAGCGCCCTGGCGATCTTCACCCTGCCCATCTGGGCGGCCGCAACCGTTGTCCTTGGCTGCTGCGCCGCCCTGACCGCCGCGATTGTGATCGGTGGTGAAGACTGGATCAGTCTCATCATCAATGTGGCGGCCATCGTTGTGATCGGCTCCATCACGCGCTGGTTCATCCGCAGGGCGGCGGAGGCCGATGTGCTCGCCATCGGCAAGGCCGTCGCGGAGGAACGGGAAACCGTCGCACGCGACGTGCACGACCTGCTTGGACACTCGCTGACCCTGATCAAGCTGAAAGCCGAACTCGCCCAGCGACTCATTGAACGCGACCCTGCCCGCGCGGCCGACGAGATGGCACAGATCAGTGCCGTGGCGTCCGAATCACTCGCCGGTGTCAGGGCAACCGTCAACGGGCTTCGGGTGAGCCTTGACACCCAGTTGGCGCAGTCCCGTCACGCTCTCTCCGCCGTTGGTGTGCGGTTGCGGGTGGACGGCGACCCCGCAGCGCTGTCCCTGGCTCAGAACGTTCCCGTCGCCTGGATTCTTCGCGAGTGCACCACCAACACGATCAGGCACGCTCAGGCGCGAACGGCGACCGTCACCCTGAGTCCCGGCCTGTTCCGCTTTGAGGATGACGGTCGTGGCCGCCAGGATCTCAGCGATCCGACCTCAGGGAGCAGGGACGGCAACGGTTTTGCCGGTATGAGGGAACGAGCGGCCGCCGCCGGGGGAAGCCTGAGCATTGACGAGTCCACTCTGGGCGGCGTGAGGGTGGAGGCACGCTGGTGAGCACAGAACCGATCCGCATCATGCTTGTTGATGATCAGCAGTTGATCCGCGGCGCGCTGGGGGCACTGCTTGAGCTGGAGGGCGACATCACCGTTGTTGCCTCTGTCGGTGATGCCGCTGCCGCCTACGAGGCGGCGGAACGACTCACCCCCGATGTCTGTCTAATGGACATCCAGCTCCCCGATGTCGACGGGATCGCGGCAACAGAGCAGCTGGCAACGATCAGCCCGTCAACCCGGGTTCTTGTGGTCACCACCTTCGCGAGGCCCGGGTACCTGCGTGCCGCGATCACGTCCGGTGCGCGCGGATTCCTGGTGAAGGACGCCGCACCGCACGAACTCGCGGCGGCAGTGCGGCGCATCCACGCCGGTCTGCGGGTGATTGACCCTGAGCTGGCGGAGGCGTCACTCTTTGACGGGGAGAACACCCTCAGCCAGCGCGAGCGTGAGGTGCTGACGGCATCGGCTGACGGGCGGCCCGTTGCCGCCATCGCGCAGTCCCTGTTCCTGTCGCCCGGCACGGTGCGCAACCACCTGTCCGCAGCCATCGGCAAAACGGGGGCGGCCAACCGCGCCGGTGCCGCCCGCGTGGCCAGGGACCGGGGCTGGATTTAGCCCCGGCCTCCCCCGCCGCTTCTGCCGTTCTGGTCACGGCCACGCCCGGGCCTAGCACCGGCACGCGCACCGTCTTGAGCACCGGCGAGCGCTAGGCCACCGTTGGGGTCGCGTGCGCCCTCCTGGCCTTGACGGCCTCAGACAGCACACCCAGCAGTCGGCTGGTCTCGTCCCAGCCAATGCAGGCGTCGGTGATGCTCTGGCCGTACACCAGCCCCTCAAGCCCGGTGTCCCCCAGGTCCTGACGACCAGCGGTGATGAAGCTCTCCATCATGAGTGCACCAATCGGCTCGCCAGCGGCAACCTGCTCGGCAAGCAGCTCAACAACCTCTGACTGGCGGACGTGGTCCTTACCGCTGTTGGCGTGGCTGGCATCAACCACAACCGTGGGCGCGTGCCCCGCCGTCTTCGACCTGTCGGCCGCCGCCAGAACGGAGGCGGTGTCGAAGTTGGGGCCGGACTTGCCGCCGCGCAGGATCAGGTGGGCGCTGGCGTTTCCTGTTGTCGACACAACGCTCGCCCGGCCGTCAGCGTCGATACCGAAGAACACCTGTTCCTGCGAGGCGACGGTGCAGCCGTCAACAGCAACTCCCACATCACCGTCCATCCCGTTCTTGAACCCAATCGGCATGCTCAGCCCGCTGGCCATCTGGCGGTGGATCTGGCTCTCCGTCGTGCGGGCGCCAATGGCACCCCAGGTCACCGCGTCGGCGATGTACTGCGGGCTTGTGGGCTCAAGGAACTCGCATCCGACGGCCAGGCCCGTGTCGATCACGCTGATGAGTGTCTGGCGTGCCAGCCGAAGCCCGTCGGCAACCCGGTGACTGCCGTCCAGGCCAGGATCGTTGATCAGGCCCTTCCAGCCGCCGGTTGAGCGTGGCTTCTCGAAGTACACCCGCATAATCACGAGCAGGTCCTCATCGAGCTCCGTGGCCCTGGCTGCCAGGCGCTGAGCGTAGTCGAGCGCTGCAACCGGGTCGTGCACGGAGCAGGGCCCCACGATGACGGCCAGACGGTCGTCATCGCCGCGCAGGACCGCGTCGATCTGCGTGCGTGAATGCTCAACGGCATCCTCACGGGCCGAGCCAAGCGGCAGGTCGTCGCGCAGCTGGCGCGGCGCCGGAAGCGGCTCGAAGGTGGTCACCCGGAGGTCACCGGTTGCGCTCATCATGGTGGTTGTTCCGATCCCAGCGGGGCCAGAACAGCCAACCGCCGATTAAGACGAAACGCAGAGACGGAATCGTCTCTGCGTGCTGGCTCTGGATGTCGTTGGGGGCGCGTTAAGCGGTCGGCTCCAGAGCCAACTCAAAATACGCATACCAACGGTGTCCCATGCCTTGATCATAGGGCCGTTCAGTGGCGCCGGTCAACACGAGCGCGCTCGCTGCACTCGGGGCTCGTCAGACCCAGTCGCAGACCCGGTCCCTGTGCCGTGCCGAGCGCATCC
>JBQELM010000350.1:0-2925 GCA_052103915.1 Mycetocola sp.
GACCACCAGCCCGGTCCGTTCCGCAGTGTTGGGCTGCTGGGATTCTCCCAGGGCGGTGCGACCTCGTTGCAGTTGCTTCGGCAGGCTCCCGGTCGTTTTGCGTACGCGGTCAACCTGGCCGGGTTTGTCGCACCGGGCGGGCACAGCGGTGACGCGGAGCTCAGCGAGCTCAAGCCAGCCGTGTTCTGGGGCAGGGGCAGCGCCGATCAGGTGATTGCCGAGTCTGCGGTTGTCCGCACAACCGATTGGCTCCCTGCGCACAGCACACTGAGCGGTCGTATCTACGAGGGCCTGGCGCACCAGGTTTCCGCTGAGGAGCTGCAGGACGTGTCTGCGTTTATCGCCAAGCAGATTGCCGTGTCATCGAGTGAGTGATGAGGGGGCCCAGCTCGCTCCGCGCGACGATGCCGGGGTTCTCGCCGAACGGTTCAGCGCCGCAACCCGCCGGTGGTTCACCGGCGTCTTTCGTGCGCCAACGGCGGTGCAGAGCGCCGCGTGGCAGGCCATTGCGCGGGACGAACACGCGCTCATCGTTGCACCAACCGGGTCAGGAAAGACCCTGTCCGCATTCCTGTGGTCTATCGACCGACTGATCAGCGAACCGCGGACGAGCGCCGGAACACGTGTGCTCTACATTTCGCCGCTGAAGGCGCTGGGCGTTGACGTTGAGCGGAACCTGCACGCCCCCCTCACCGGAATCACCGCCTCTGCCGCGGCGCTGGGTCATCCGGCCGAACCGGTCACCGTTGGTGTTCGCTCCGGTGACAGTACCGCTGCCCAGCGGCGAGCGCTGCTGAGCAGCCCACCAGACATCCTGATCACCACCCCCGAGTCGCTGTACCTGATGCTGACCAGCGCTGCGCGTGAGACCCTCCGCTCGGTTGACACGGTCATCATCGATGAGATTCACGCCATCGCGGCAAGCAAACGCGGAGCCCACCTGGCGCTGTCGCTTGAGCGGCTTGATGCGATCCTTGACACGCCCGCACAGCGCATTGGCCTCTCAGCGACCGTGCGTCCCGCAGACGAGGTCGCGCGGTTCCTTGGCGGGCAGGCACCGGTCACGATCGTGAACCCCGCGGCGCACAAGCGTTTCCAGCTGAGCGTCACCGTGCCGGTGCCCGACATGACAAGCCCTGGCCCTGTCCCCGGTGTTCCGCGTGACGATGATGGGTCAACACCGGACACCCTGTGGCCGCACATCGAGGAATCGATTGTCGACCACGTCCTTCGGCATCGGTCAACGATTGTTTTTGCGAACTCGCGGCGACTGTCTGAACGGCTCACAGCGCGCATGAACGACATCTACCAGCGGCGCATGGGGTTCACGGCGGAGCAGCCGTCCGGCTCTCGTCCGCCGGCCGAGGTGCTCGGAAGCGGTCAGAGTCATGCCCAGAGCGACGATGCCCCCATCCTTGCGCTTGCCCACCACGGGTCGGTGTCAAAGGAGCGGCGTTCCAGCATTGAGGAGGCGCTGAAGACCGGTCAGCTCCGCTGCGTTGTGGCGACGTCCAGCCTTGAGCTTGGAATCGACATGGGCGATGTTGACCTTGTTGTTCAGGTGGAGTCACCGCCGTCCGTGGCCAGTGGACTGCAGCGAGTGGGGCGCGCCGGGCACCAGGTTGGCGAGATCTCCCGCGGGGCGCTGTTCCCCAAACACCGTGGTGATGTTCTGCAGAGCGCTGTGGTGACCGAGCGGATGGAGAACGGCCTGATTGAGGCCATCGCTGTCCCCCGCAATCCGCTTGACATTCTCGCTCAACAGACCATCGCACACGCGGCGCTTGAGCCTGTCTCCGTTGAGGCCTGGTTTAACACGGTTCGGCAGAGCGCACCGTTTAGCGCACTACCTCGCTCCGCTTTTGACGCCACGATTGAACTGGTCAGCGGTCGGTATCCATCCGAGCGCTTTGGCGAGCTTCGTCCACGCCTGATCTGGGACAGGGACGCCGGGACGTTGAGTCCACGCCCCGGGGCACAACGGCTTGCGGTGACCAGCGGCGGAACCATTCCCGATCGAGGGCAGTACGGCGTTTTTATGGTGGGAGACACCGTGAGTGCCTCACCGGCCGACGGAACCCCCACCGCGATTCTCGGCGGGGCGTCTGGGGCTGCCGGACAATCACGAACCACTGACGCGTCGGGGACAGCCGGGGGCACGGGGTCGACGGCACACCGCGCCGAGCGCACCCGCACAGCCGGTGCGCGGGTGGGTGAGCTTGATGAGGAGATGGTCTACGAGTCACGGGTGGGTGACGTTATCGCGCTGGGCGCGACGAGCTGGCGCATTCACGAGATCACCTTTGACAGGGTGCTGGTCACTCCGGCCTTTGGCCAGCCCGGTCGCCTGCCGTTCTGGAAGGGTGATGCCATCGGACGTCCGGCAGAACTTGGTGAGGCACTTGGTGCGTTCACCCGCGAGCTGGATAACGCGGACGAGGCCGCAGCAACAGCCCGGCTAGATGCCATCGGCCTGACGCCGTTTGCCCAGCAGAACCTGCGCGACTATCTGAGCGAGCAGCGCGAGGCCACGGGTCGGGTGCCCACAGATCGCACTCTTGTCCTCGAGCGCAGTCGCGACGAGCTCGGTGACTGGCGGCTCCTGCTGCACTCCCCCTACGGCCTGCGTGTCCACGCTCCGTGGGCGCTTGCCGTCGGGGCCAGAATTGAGGAGCGCTACGGTGTTGACGCATCGGCGGTTGCCGGTGATGACGGCATCATCGTCCGGCTCCCCGACACTGATGCCGAACTCCCCGGAGCGGATCTTTTTGTTTTTGAGCCGGATGAGCTGGAGCGTCTGGTCACCGAGCGTGTGGGGAACTCAGCCCTCTTCGCCTCGCGCTTTCGTGAGTGCGCGGCACGAGCGTTGCTTCTGCCCACTCTTGCACCGGGTAAGCGGTCTCCACTCTGGCAGCAGCGGCAACG
>JBQELM010000351.1:0-2922 GCA_052103915.1 Mycetocola sp.
AGGGCGTGCTCATCGGCACGCAGGTGGCGGCGGTCAAGTTCAAGGAGCTCGGACACGGCGGCAAGATCATCAACGCGAACTCCATCGCCGCGCACGAGACCTACCCGATGCTCGGACTCTACTCCGCGACCAAGCACGCAGTGCGAGCGATCACCTCGACTGCGGCCAAGGAACTGGCCAGCGCCGGTATCACGGTCAACGGCTACTCCCCCGGCATCGTAGGAACCGGCATGTGGGAGGAGATCGACCGGCGGTTCGCTGAGCTGACCGGTGCCGAGATTGGTGCGACCTACAAGACGTACGCTGGGGGAATCGCGCTCGGGCGCCCGTCGACCCCGGAGGACGTCGCGAAGTTCGTGTCGTTCTTGGCCGGTCCGGACTCCGACTACATGACCGGTCAGACCCCGCTGATCGACGGTGGCTTGGTCTACCGCTGATCAAGCCCTCCGCCAGGCCCGGGGCGATCCACTCTGCATCGAGCCGCCTCAATTGCCGCACCGCCATTTACCGGCGCGAAAACCCCGCCACTTGCCGTTGCGACTCACTCGCCAGGCGTGCCGTCGTTCCTCTCGATAAGTAGCGGTGGTGTCCGGTGAGGGTTCCTCTTACGGGACGTTCGACAGAGGTCCGTTGAGGGACCCCTCTATCGAGACGCATAGCCGTCACCTGCGCGCGGGGGTGGATCGTGGGCGCGTCGCTGGCCTTGTCGGTGTGACTTGAGAGACTGGACTTATGAAATCAGCGCACGGCCGGTCGGGCGGTGTTGTCGCCGTCGAGGACGTGAGTGACGACTACGACGTGGTCGTGGCAGGTTCGGGTGCCGCGGGCTTGGTTGCGGCGCTGTCGGCAGCGGTAGCTGGTGCTCGGGTACTGGTGGCTGAGGCTGCTCCACTGTTCGGTGGCGCGACCTCAGTTTCTGGCGGTCAAGTCTGGGTGCCCGGTCATCATCACCGTGGCACCGTCACCGAGGCCGCCCGGCAGGATGTGCGTGCGTACTGCACGGAGCATTCGATCGGCCGGCCCGTGTCGAAGATCGACGCATTCCTGGACGCGGGACCAGCGATGGCCCGGTTCGTAGAGGAGCACACGCCGCTTCGGTTCACTGCCATGGGCGGCCCGGACAGCCTGACCCCGCCGGAGGCGACCGAAGGCTGGAATCTTGAACCGGCACCCCTGGGCGCCGGACAATTTGCCGACTGGCAGGAGTGGGTGTGGTCACCGCCCTACCCGGCGGTGCTGACCAATGATGAGGTGGCCGAGTCGCGGATGATCTTCGGCGGCGCACCTCCAGGTGAGTTGATTGAGCGGCGGATGAGTCGCGGTGAGGTGACTCTCGGCGTCGGACTGGTCATTGGGCTGCTGCGGGGGTGCATCGACGCCGGAGTGGGCCTGATCCGCTCGGCCCGCCTCAGCACCATCGAGACCGAGAACGGCCGTGCGGCTGGTGTCGTGCTCGATGCCGACGGCACCGAGCATCGCCTCCGCGTCCGGGGTGGAGTGATCCTGGCCACGGGAGGCTTCGAGCACGACCGCGAGCTCGTCGAGAACCTGCTGACGATACCCACCACGGTGCCGGCCAGCCCTCCCGTCGCGGCGGGTGACGGACTGCGGCTGGCCGCCCAGGCCGGAGCCAGCCTCGCCCACCTCTCGGAGGCTTGGTACTGGCCGGTGGTCCCAACCGACCAAACCTGGGGTGAGTCATCGACCAAGCGAGCGGAGATCATGCTGGCCGAGCGGGCGCTGCCGCATACGATCTGGGTCAACACCGCCGGGCGACGGTTCGTCAACGAAGCCAGCCACAACTGCGCCTGGGCGTTGGCCTCGGGCGCGAGCGACGGGCAGCCCGGCGAACCTGCCGGCGTTCGTGATCGGCGATTCTCGATACCGGGCCCGCTACCCACTGGCCGGTGCAGGCCCCGGCGCGCCGTGGCCCGACGGCGTGGCGGTTGCGGACACCCTCACCGGTCTGGCCGACCAGATCAGTCTCGACCCTGCCGTGCTGACTGAGACGGTGAAGGCGTTCAACCGTGACGCCACAGCCGGGCGCGACAGCCTGTACGGGCGCGGTGAGACGGCCTACGAACGTGCCCTTGGTGATCCAGATGGCCCACACCCGAACCTCGGGACGCTCGAGGAGCCGCCGTTCTTCGCCCTGCCCATCACGCCCGGCGCGGTGGGGACCAAGGGCGGGCCGGTCATCGATGGGCGCGGCCGGGTACTGGACTGGACCGGTCACCCGATCGAGGGGCTGTTCGCTGCTGGGAACGTGGCTGCGGCGCCGATCGGTCCAGCCATCCTGTCCTCCGGAATGACCTTGGGCTTGGCGATGACGTTCGGCTGGCTAGCCGGGGCCCACGCTGCGACAGGAGACAGTGGTCATGAGCACTGAGGACGATGTCCGCCGATTGGCCACCGCTCTGCCCGAGGTGTCCGAGCGGACCTCCTACGGCACCGCGGCGTTCTACGTCGGAGGGAAGATCTTCGCTCGCATGCACGAAGAGCCCGGCGTGCTGGTCTGCTGGTGCCAAGACTTGGGCGAACGGGAGGCTCTCCTCGAAGCCGACCCCAAGAAGTTCTTCACCACTGACCACTACAACGGGCACGCGAGCGTCTTGATCCGACTTGACGAGGTCGATATCGAGGAATTGTCGGAGCTTCTCACCGAAGCGTGGGAAGCCCGCGCACCCAAACGACTACGAGCCGGCCCCAGGTAACAAGGAGGCAGACCTTAAAGTCGCCGACGTTGTTGGGGCAGTCATGACCCGGGTGTCTTGTTCGAGGACCGGCTTCCGGAACGCCGACCCCGGCGGACGTCGCCCCGCAGGGGCGGCGACCGCCATTGAGCATCGAAAGAACCCCGCCATTCAGCGGTCGAAGTCACAGTTTGTGGCACTCCTGCCACATGCCGCTGATCGGATACGT
>JBQELM010000352.1:0-2920 GCA_052103915.1 Mycetocola sp.
CGGCGCTCGCCGAACCGCCCGCGGCGCTCGCCGAACCGCCCGCGGCGCTCGCCGACGCACCGGAGCCAGCGCCCGTCGCGCCACCAAGCGCGCTGGTCGCGCCACCGGCAGCTGCGACGACCGCGGGGGCAGCCGCTGCACCCGTCACCGTTGCGGGCATGGCCACGGCCTGTGCCGCTGGCGCGGCCATCTGTACCCAGGCCAGGTACGCTCCGGACCCACCGGTGCCAACAGTGATGGGCAAAAGCACGGCGGCAATCCGTGAGGACACCTGCGAGGCTTCCTCGGCCACGATGGTGCACCGGGCGCAGCCAACAAGGTGGTCGTTAAAGGCCGCGAGTTCGCTGCCGTTGAGCTTGCCCCTGCTGTACTTTCCCACGCGTGATATCGCCCAGTGGCAGGCGGAGTCGCGGGGCACCTCGGTGATGTGGGCCTGGATCCACGCCTGACGGAGCCCCTCACGTGCGCGATAGGACAGGGCCGCGACCGCGTTCGCCTTCATGTTGAGGAGCGGGGCGATCTGAGCGGGGGTCATGTTCTCGACCTCGCCGTACCAGAGGACCTCCTGCCACCGGGTGGGAAGGCTCCGGAATGCACGAGCGGTCAGGCTGTGGTCAAGGGCGCTGGCGCTGGCTTCCTCCGTGCTGCTCGGGTCCTCCAGGCTGTCGAGCATGTCAAAGGCGGAGTCCTTGCGAGCGCTGCCCCAGCTGGCCGCGGTGTTCCGGATGGTCGTAAACAGGTAGGGGCGGAATGCCCCACGCGGTCCGCCGCCGGCGAGGAGCGCCTGATAGACCCTGGTGAACGCCTCCTGGACCAGATCCTCCGGATCAATGGTTGAGGTGGCACCCCGGGCGACGGCAAGCCCCGCGTTGTAGTGCCTGGACCAGAGCTCGGCGTAGGCAGAGGAATCGTCGGCTCGGCTGGCCGCAATCAGGTCAGCATCTGAGCGCGGTGAGGTGCGAAACAGGGGCATGGGGGTTCTCCATGGCAGGGTTTGCCAGAGACGGTTCAAACGATGGGGGTGGTCGTCCGAAAAAGGTCAGGGGTTGGAACAAGTATCACCCTGTTGTGAAGCATCCTCAATATCTTTACCCCTGAACTGGGTGTGAGGGATTCACGTTGAACGGGTGTGGGGTGTTCGCTCGCAGAGATGAAACTGTGTCAAATTTCCCCATGGTGTTAAATCCTTAGCTTTGGGCTGATAGTTTTGTAGACGAACCTGCTGAGCCGACCGCTGGGACCCGCATGCTCGTAATCCTCACTGTTTTCCTTCTCGCATCACTGCTGATTCCTGCGCTCGGAAAACGGTGGGGGACGCGCATCTTCCCCGTCATCGCACTCATCCCCGCCGCGGCGTTTGTGTACACCCTCACGCTGGGGCCGCAGGTGCTCGGCGGAGGCGAGGTCGTTGAGGAACTCCCGTGGATCCCGATGCTCGACCTCTCGCTGCTGTTCCGAATGGACGCGCTCGCCTGGGTTCTTGCGCTTGTCGTGACGGGTGTTGGCGCGCTTGTGCTTGTGTACTGCCGCAACTACTTCAGCGACTCTGAGCCGGGTCTTGGCCGGTTTGCTGCAACACTCTTTGCCTTCGCCGGGACCATGTTCGGACTGGTCACCGCCGACGACATCATGATGATGTTCATCTTCTGGGAGATCACGAGTGTGCTCTCCTACATGCTGATCGGGCACTACACGGGCAAGAGGGAGAGCCGTGGTGCCGCCCTCCAGGCGCTGCTGGTCACGACATTTGGTGGGCTGATCATGCTGATCGGGGTCATCATGCTCTCGGTTCAGGCCGGAAGCAGCTCGATGGCCGTCATCGTCTCCGCGGGTCTGAGCGGTCCAGCCACAACGGCGGCGGTTCTTCTTGTGCTTGTGGGAGCGCTGTCCAAGAGCGCGCTTGTGCCCTTCCACTTCTGGCTCCCCGCCGCCATGGCGGCACCAACCCCCG
Organism: Mycetocola sp.; assembly: GCA_052103915.1. Lineage (GTDB taxonomy): Bacteria > Actinomycetota > Actinomycetes > Actinomycetales > Microbacteriaceae > Mycetocola_B. The sequence goes on from JBQELM010000352.1 coordinate 1,952, forward strand.
TCAGTGCGTACCTGCACGCCGCGGCCATGGTGAAGGCCGGCATTTACCTTGTCGCACGCCTTGCCCCCGGTTTTGCCGACGTTCCCGGCTGGCACGCCGTCCTCATCGGTCTGGGTGTGTGGACCATGCTGCTTGGGGCCTGGCGGTCACTGCGTCAGTACGACCTCAAGCTGGTTCTGGCCTACGGAACGGTGTCGCAGCTGGGCTTCCTGATGATTGTGGTGTCCTTCGGCACGCCGGAGAGCGCCCAGGCCGGACTGGCGCTGCTCCTGGCGCACGCACTCTATAAGGCAACGCTCTTCCTTGTTGTCGGCATCATTGACCACGACACGGGCACACGCGACTGGCGTCAGCTCTCCGGGCTCGGCCGACGCGCCCCCGCCCTGGCCGTCATCAGCGGGATCGCCGTTGCGTCCATGGCTGGGCTCCCACCGACGCTTGGTTTTGTGGCCAAGGAGAGCGTGTTCACCTCTCTGATTGATGCCGCACAGACCGGCGACCCGGTCGGCTGGGTCGCGCTGATCGGCGTCACTCTCGGCTCCATGATGACCGTCGCCTACAGTGTCCGATTCTTCTGGGGTGCCTTCGCCACCAGGAAGCGTCAGGTCACCTGCGAGATTCACCGCGGATCATCCGCGATCCTGATTGCTCCCGGCGTGCTTGCCGCGCTCACCCTCGCACTCGGCGTTTTTGCCGGAGTGGTGGACACGATGGTCACCCCGTACGCGTCAACACTCGGTGAGGTGCACGAGCACATTGCGCTCTGGCACGGCTTCACTCTGGCGCTTGGGCTGTCGGCGATTGTCATTGTTGTTGGCCTCCTGCTGTTCCGGTGGCGCGCAGAGGTCGCGAGGGTGCAGGACCGTGTGCCTGACACCTTTGACGCCGCGCGGGGGTACTGGCGCATCATCACGGCCATCGACCGGTGGGCAGCAAAGATCACCATCTTTGCCCAGCGTGGTGGACTGC
>JBQELM010000353.1:0-1638 GCA_052103915.1 Mycetocola sp.
CGGCCTCCGCCGCTGTGTCGGGGAGCGCACCAGCGACAGCCGCCCCCGTCGGATACTCGACCAGAAGCGATGACACCACGGGGTCCGCTCGACGCCCCCGCATTGTGGCCGTGACAGCGTGCGCCACCGGCATCGCCCACACGTTCATGGCCGCCGATGCTCTCACCGCCGCTGGCCCCAACGCCGGTGTTGATCTGCACGTTGAGCCGCAGGGATCAAGCGGTTACACCCCGCTGCCCGACTCCGTCATTGCCGAAGCCGATGCGGTGATCTTTGCCGTTGACGTTGACGTCCGTGGTCCCGAGCGTTTTGCGGGCAAGCCGGTCATTCGTACCGGTGTCAAAAAGGGAATCGAGGCACCGGCCGCGCTCATCCAGTCGGCGGTTGCCGCGATCTCCGACCCGTCGGCCGAACGGGTCGGCGGCGCATCGGCAGCGGCAGGATCGGCAAGCACAACCGCCGGTGCAAACGAATCGGTCGGAGCCCGCATCAAGCGCTGGCTGCTCACCGGTGTCAGCTACATGATCCCGTTTGTTGCCGGTGGTGGACTGCTGATTGCGCTTGGCTTCCTGCTCGGCGGTTTTGACGTCACCGACGCGGCCTCATAGGTTGTCCTTGAGAACTCCCTCTGGGAGCTGCCCGCCGGTGGTCTCGGCCAGTACCTCGGCTCCGTCGCGTTTATCATCGGCTCCACCTCGATGGGCTTCCTTGTGCCTGTCCTGGCCGGGTTCATCGCCTTTGCCATCGCCGACCGGCCGGGAATCGCGCCCGGTTTTGTGGCCGGTGCCGTGTCGGTCCTGATGGGCGCTGGCTTCATCGGCGGACTGGTCGGTGGTCTGCTCGCCGGGTTCATCGCCTGGGCGATCGGGCGCATCAACGCCCCACGCTGGCTGCGCGGCCTGATGCCCGTGGTGATCATCCCGCTGCTCGGCTCCATCGTGACCTCCGGCCTGCTGCTGCTTGTGCTTGGCCGTCCCATCGCCTGGCTCATGGCCGAGCTGACCGCCTGGCTGACCTCGCTGTCCGGAGCGGGAGCCATCGCCCTCGGTGCCCTGCTTGGCCTCATGATGTGCCTTGACCTGGGCGGACCGATCAACAAGGTGGCCTACACCTTCGCCACCACCGGCCTGGCCGCAGCGTCGCTGGACAACCCCGCCCCGTACACGATCATGGCCGCTGTGATGGCAGCCGGAATGGTCCCGCCGATCGCCATGTCGCTGGCGACCTGGCTGGCCCCCAAGCGGTTCTCTGCCGTTGAGCGTCAGAACGGTGCGTCATCGTGGCTGCTTGGTGCGGCGTTCATCTCTGAGGGTGCCATCCCCTTCGCCGCCGTTGACCCGCTGCGGGTGCTGCCCGCCGCCGTCGCCGGAGGAACCGTGACCGGTGCACTCAGCATGGCCATGGGTGTTCAGTCGCTTGCCCCCCACGGTGGAATTTTTGTGTTCTTTGCCATCAACCCCGTGCTCGGTTTCATTGCAGCCGTCCTGGCGGGTGTGGTCGTCAGCACCGTTGTTGTTATCGCGCTGAAGTACATTGGCCGTCCAGCCAGTCTGGCAACGCCGGTAACGTCAGCACCCAGCACCACAACGGGTGTTCCAACGGTGTCCGCGGCCTAGGCGTCACGGCCACGTCACAGCT